>NZ_NOIW01000004.1:0-110525 GCF_002708645.1 Sphingobium sp. IP1 | reverse complement strand
GCTCTGCACCGTCCATTGCCTGGGCCTGCCGCTGCTCTTCGCCTTGCTGCCGACCATCGCCGCCCGGATCGATCCGGGCGAATCCTTCCACCTGCTGATGCTCGCCATCGCCGTGCCGACCAGCCTGTTCGCGCTGTTGCAGGGCTGGCGCCGCCACCGCGCCGCGCTGCCGCTCGGCATCGGCCTGGCTGGCCTGTCGCTGATGGCGGTGGGCGCGCTGGTCGCCCGCACCCCATTGAGCGAAGCGATCTGGACCGTCGGCGGCAGTGCCCTGCTGGCCGGGGCGCACATCCTCAACTGGCGCCGGGGCCTGCGCACCGCCTGCTGACCGACGCCATAGACCGCCCCGCCTTCCCGCGAGTCGTTCGCAGTTGCAGCATCATTTTCCTGCCTATAGCCTGCTTGCGTAACGAAGCATGGCCGGTATAAGAGCCGCATCGTGCAGATATAGATAACTAACGGAGAAGGACTGTCCTTTGACCGAACCGTCTGCCACGTTCCTGTTGTTCGGTGCCACCGGCGATCTTGCCCGGCGCATGATTTTCCCATCGCTCTACAATCTTCTGTCGGACGGACTGCTGCCCGACGACTTCCTGATCATCGCTTCGGCCCGCACCGAAATGGATGACGAGGCCTTTCGCGAGGAAGTCTGCGCGGCGCTCAAGCAGTTCCTGCCGGCCGACCGCTATGATGCCGACATCGCCGCGCGTTTCCGCGCGATGATCCTCTATCAGCCGGTCGATTCCAGCAACGGCGCCCATTTCGCCGAGCTGGCCGAGCGCGTCGATGGACGCCTGGAACGCGGCATTTCCGTCTATCTCTCCACCCCGCCCTCGCTGTTCGGCCCGACCGCCCAGGGGCTGGCCGACGCCGGCCTGCTGACGCCCAGGACGCGGATCGCGATGGAAAAGCCGATCGGCAAGGATCTCGCCTCCTCCAAGGTGGTGAACGACAGCATCGGCCACCTGTTCGCGGAGGAACAGATTTTCCGCGTCGACCATTATCTGGGCAAGGAAACCGTCCAGAACCTGCTGGCGCTCCGCTTCGGCAATGTCATGTTCGAACCGCTGTGGAACGCCACCGCGATCGACCATGTCCAGATCACCGTCGCCGAAACCGTGGGCCTCGAAGGCCGCGTTTCCTATTATGACGGTGTCGGCGCGTTGCGCGACATGGTGCAGAACCATATCCTCCAGATCCTTTCCATCCTGACGATGGAGCCGCCCGCGCGGATGGACCCCACGGCCGTGCGCGACGAGAAGGTGAAGGCGCTGCGCTCGCTGCGTCCGATGACGGCCGAGACGGTCAAGACCCACAGCGTGCGGGGCCAATATACGCCCGGCGCCGTCGGCGGCCAGATCGTCACCGGCTATGCCGACGAACTGGGCCAGCCGTCCGACACCGAAACCTTCGTCGCGTTGAAGGCGCATATCGACAATTGGCGCTGGCAGGGCGTCCCCTTCTACCTGCGCACCGGCAAGCGGCTGCCCGCGCGCCAGTCGGAAATCATGATCCAGTTCAAGCCGGTTCGCCATTCGATCTTCGGCCGTGACGGGCAGCATTCGGGTGGGGGCTCAGGGCTGGAACCGAACACGCTGGTGATCCGCCTGCAGCCGGAAGAATATATCCGCCTGACCATCATGTCGAAGCGGCCGGGACTGGAGCGGCAGGTGCAGCTGGAGGAAGTGACGCTCGACGTGTCGCTGACCGCCGCCTTTGCCGGCCAGCGTCGCCGCATCGCCTATGAACGACTGATCCTGGACCTGCTCGCCGGCGACCAGACCCTGTTCGTCCGCCGCGACGAGGTGGAAGCCCAATGGGCCTGGATCGATTCCATCATCGACGGATGGAAGGAGGCGCACATGAAGGTGTCGCCCTATTCCTCCGGGAACTGGGGGCCGTCCTCGGCCATTGCCCTAATCGAACGCGACGGAGCCAGCTGGCATGACTGATCTTCACCCCGTGATCGCCAAGGTCACAGAACGCATCACCGAACGCAGTGCGGCGACGCGGCTCAAATATCTCGACCTGATCGAGCGCGGCCGCGACGCCGGCACCAACCGTGCCCAGCTGTCCTGCGGCAACCTCGCCCATGGCTTTGCCGCGAGTGGCGAGGACAAGGCTGTCATCCGCACCGGCCGGGCGATGAACATCGGCATCATCACCGCCTATAATGACATGCTCTCGGCCCATCAGCCCTATGGCCGCTACCCCGAGCAGATCAAGATCGCCGCGCGCGAGATCGGCGCCACGGCGCAGGTAGCGGGCGGCGTGCCGGCCATGTGCGACGGCGTGACCCAGGGCCAGGCCGGCATGGACCTCTCGCTGTTCAGCCGCGACACCATCGCCCTGTCGACCGCCGTGTCGCTCAGCCATGCGATGTTCGAGGGCAATCTGATGCTCGGCATCTGCGACAAGATCGTGCCGGGCCTGCTGATCGGCGCGCTGCGCTTTGGCCATCTGCCGACCATCCTGATCCCGGCCGGGCCGATGCCCTCGGGCCTCGCCAACAAGGAAAAGGTCCGCATCCGCCAGCTCTATGCCGAGGGCAAGGTGGGTCGCGAGGAACTGCTGGAAAGCGAAAGCGCCTCCTATCACGGCGCGGGCACCTGCACTTTCTACGGCACCGCCAATAGCAACCAGATGATGATGGAAGTCATGGGCCTGCACATGCCCGGCGCCGCCTTCGTCAATCCGGGCACCAAGCTGCGCAGCGAACTGACCCGCGCGGCCACCCATCGCATCGCCGACATCGGCTGGGACGGCAATGACTATCGCCCGCTCGGCCACTGCATCGATGAAAAGGCGATCGTCAACGCCATCATCGGCCTGATGGCCACCGGCGGTTCGACCAACCATGCGATCCACCTGCCCGCCATCGCCCGCGCCGCCGGCATCCATATCGACTGGACCGACTTTGCCGAACTGTCGGACGTGGTGCCGCTGCTGGCGCGCGTCTATCCCAATGGCTCGGGCGACGTGAACCATTTCCACGCGGCGGGCGGCATGGCCGTCATCATCCGCGAACTGCTCGACGCCGGCCTGCTCCACCGCGACATCATGACTGTCGCGCGCCAGGATCTGACCGATTATGGCAAGGAACCGGTGCTGCAGGATGACGCGCTGGTGTGGCAGGATGTCCCCGCCAGCCGCGACGAGGCGATGCTGCGCCCGGCCTCCAACCCGTTCCAGGCCGATGGCGGCATGAAGCTGCTCCAGGGCAATCTTGGCCGCTGCGTGATGAAGGTCAGCGCGGTCGACAAGGAACGCTGGACGATCGAGGCGCCGGCCGCGATCTTCCACGATCAGGACGATGTGCTGCGCGCCTTCAAGGCAGGCGAACTGGAACGCGACGTCGTCGTCGTCGTCCGCTTCCAGGGGCCGCGTGCCAACGGCATGCCCGAACTGCACAAGCTGACCCCGGCGCTGGGCGTGCTGCAGGATCGCGGCTTCAAGGTCGCCCTGCTGACCGACGGCCGCATGTCGGGCGCATCGGGCAAAGTGCCCGCCGCCATCCATCTGTCGCCCGAGGCGCTGGGCGGCGGCCCGATCGGCAAGCTGCGCGATGGCGATCTCGTCCGCGTCTGTGCCGAAAGCGGCCAGGTCGAGGCGCTGGTCGATGCCGCCACCTGGGACGCGCGCGACATTCCCGCCGCCCCGCCGCCGCCCTATGACACCGGCCGCGAACTATTCGCGCTGTTCCGCCACAATAGCGACCTTGCCGAACAGGGCGCTTCCCCGATCCTCGCCGCGATGGACGCCGAACTCGCGATATAAGCACAGCCATTCGTGCCGGCGCACTCGGATGCGCTGGCGCGAATGTCCGGAGAGAGACAAATGACCGACATCATCGCCGCCGACATTGGCGGCACCAATGCGCGCTTCACCCGCGCCTCGCTGGACGACAAGGGCGTGCCGACACTCGGCACCGTCCGCAAATACAAGGTCGCCGATTATCCCAGCCTCCAGGCCTGCTGGGGCGCGTTCGTCGAAGACGAAAGCAAGGACAGCGACACCCCGCTGCCCGACGCCGCCTCGATCGCCTTTGCCACCGCCATCGGCCGCGAGGTCATCAAGCTGACCAACAGCAACTGGGTCATCCGCGCCGACACGCTGGCGGAGGATCTGGGCCTGCGCACCGTGCGCCTGGTCAATGATTTCGAGGCGGTGGCCCACGCCGTCTCGCGCCTGCCCGACGAAAACCTGCCCCTGCTGTTCGGCGAGGACCGCCCCTTCCCGCGCGACGGCGGCGTCACCGTAGTCGGTCCCGGCACCGGCCTTGGCGTCGCGATGATCGCCTATGACGATGGCCATCCCCATGTCATCGCGACCGAGGGCGGCCATCTCGACTTCGCCCCGCTCGACCAGATCGAGGTGAAGATCCTCGACTATCTGCGCGACAAGTTCCTGCGCGTCTCGACCGAGCGGATCGTGTCGGGGCCGGGCCTCAACTATATCTACAAGGCGCTCGCCACCATCGGCCATGACCGGGTCATGCTGATGGAAGACCCCGAATTGTGGCAGGCCGCGCTTGACGGCAGCGACGAGTTCGCCCGCCGCGCGCTCGACCGCTTCTGCCTCTGCTATGGCTCGGTCGCGGGCGATCTGGCACTGGCGCATGGCCCCCATGCGGTGGTACTGGCCGGCGGCCTCACCCAGCGGATGAAGGATTTTCTCGAACAGAGCGGCTTCCACACCCGCTTCAAGGCCAAGGGCCGGTTCGAGAGCCTGATGGCGACCGTGCCGATCCGCTGCGCGATCCATGACGAAATCGGCCTGTTCGGCGCTGCCGCGGCCTTTAGGGAGAAGAATGCATGAGCTTGACCGTCGAACAGGTGATGGAACTGGCCCCGGTGATCCCGGTGCTGGTGGTCGATCGGGTCGAGGATGCGCTCCCCATTGCCCAGGCGCTGGTGAAGGGCGGCCTGCCCGCGCTTGAAGTCACGCTGCGCACCCCCGCCGCGCTCGACGTCATCCGCGAGATGGCGAAGGTCGAGGGCGCGATCGTCGGCGCCGGCACGGTGCTGAACCCGGCCCAGCTCGACGCCGCGATGGAAGCGGGCGCCCGCTTCATCGTCAGCCCCGGCCTCACCGAACCGCTGGGCAAGGCGGCGATCGCGGCCAATATCCCCTTCCTGCCGGGCACCGCCACGGCGGGTGACATCATGCGCGGCATGGACATGGGCCTGTCCCACTTCAAATTCTTCCCGGCCGAAACCTCGGGTGGCCTTCCGGCGCTCAAGGCGCTGGCCGCGCCGCTGCACACCGCCCGCTTCTGCCCGACCGGCGGCATCACCGCCCAGAGCGCGCCCGAATGGCTGGCCCAGCCCTTCATCAAATGCGTCGGCGGCAGCTGGGTCGTGCCCAAGGGGCCGGTCGATCCCGACAAGATCGAGGCACTGGCGCGCGAAGCCGCCGCCCTCCCCCGCTAATCTATAGACGGGACGGGGTTACGCCATTGCGCCTTCCCCCGTCCCGCCCTAGATGCAGATCATGATCACGCGCCGCTTCCTTCCCACCATAGCCCTGATCCTGTCGGGCTGCGCCGGCGCGCATGAAAGCTATCCTTCGCTCGCCAAGCGCCCGGTCGAAAGCGCGCCGATGGCCGAGGCGCCCGCCGCCCCGCTGCCCGTACCGGCCGACGACAAGCTCAAGGCCCAGATCAGCCAGCTGACCAGCCAGGCCCAGAGCGGCAGCGCCAATTTCGACAAGGCCTATGCCAGCGCCGACCGCGCCGTGAACAGCGCCGGCCGCGCATCGGTATCAAGCGACGCCTGGGTCGCGGCGCAGGTCGCGATCAGCGCCGCCGAATCCGCGCGCAACGACAGCGTCTCCGCGCTTGCCAGCCTCGACACCCTGTTCATCGAACGCTCCAACGCGGTCGCCGATGGGTCGGAAAAGGGCGGCGTCGCGGATATCGACGCGGCGCGCGCCAGCGTCCTGTCGATGGTCGACAGCCAGAATGACCGCATCGACGCGCTGAAGAACCGCCTGCCCCAGCCCTGACCGGAGCGTCGGGCATTAGCCTATCTGTCAGCCCGCCAGCCCCGGCAGGCAGGATTTCGCCGACACCGTCGTCGGCAGCGGCACGAGCTGGCTGATCGGCGAACTGAACGGCTTGTTGATCTCGACCATGCTGGCCTGGCCGGCACCGCGACACGCCACATTATCCTGAATGCTGACATTGGCCGCGGCAATGACGATGCCGTTCGCCTTGGCCCGCGCCACGGCATAGCTGATCTGCTGCTGCGTGGTGCCGCACGCGCTGTCATTGACCATATGGCAGCGCGCCGTGCTGTAGGCGGCTTCGCGCAGCGCCTGCTTGGTCCAGGCCAGCCGCCCCAGTTCGATCACGCCGAACAGGCAGGCAAAGAAGACCGGCGCCAGCAGCGCAAATTCGATCGCGACCGCGCCCGTCTGGTTCGATCGGATAGGGTTCAGCCATCGGGTCATTGCAGGCGCACCGTCGTCTTCTGGGTGATGACCGCCTTTTCCGCGAGTGAGGCCGGGACGAATTGCGGGTTGAACTTGTAGCTCGCGACGATGTCGAGATAATAGCCCGACCGGCTGTTCGCGCTCGCGCCGCTGCCACAGCTCTGGCCGCAACTGTTGGTCGGAATGAAGCTGCCCGTCTGGCTGAGGCAGGCGCAGACGCGGGAACTGTTCGTGCAATTGCCGGTCCCGCCATTGCAGCCGACGGTGACGTTGATCGGGCTTTGCCCCGGCGCCGCCGCCATCGCCTGGACATAGGCGGGAATGGACTGGAACTGCACCGCGTCGCGTGTCTTGAAGGCCGACAGCGATGCACCGCTGACCGCTTCGGCCAGTCGCCCGCGCTGGATGGTGAACTGGGCGATGTCGATCGCAACCAGGCTGATCGTGAAGAACAGGGTCAACCAAAGCGCGAACTCGACGGTGGCGACGCCCCGTTCCGAGCGGCGCAGTTTCCGCAAGCCGCCGATCATGCCACCAGCTCCACATCGCCGCCGCTACCGCCGACCAGATCGCTGATCGACTTGCAGGCGGTGCCGGCATTGGCACCGCCGCTTGCCGTGACGCGATAGGCGATCAGGGTGAAGCATTGGCCCGCCGACAGGCTGTTGTTGCCGCCCGACATGGTCACGGCCGAATTGGGCAGATGGACGACGCCGGAAAAGACATTCTGCGACCCTGCGCCCCAGCTGGTTGCCTGCGATGTCAGGCTGTCGACCAATATGTCGGCGATGGCGGCGCCTTCGACGGTGCTGGTGGGGGCGATCAGCTTGGTCTTGGCGCCGCCGGCCAGGTTGATGGTGCCGCCCAGGATGAAGCTGACATTGACGCCGGCCATGTCATAGCCGGATACCGACACGCCCTCCAGCGTCTGGCCCCAGCTCTGGTTGGTGATCGGCGAGGTATAGGGCCAGGTCGTGCCGCCGGTGCCGTTGGTCAGGCCGCCGCTCACCGTGTAGCGCCCGGCGCCGAACAGCACCGATCCGGCGATCGACAAATTACCGTTGATCAGGTGATTGGCGGTCTTGCCGAAGACCAGGCGGCTGCCGCCGGCGGTCACGATATTGCCATTGGCGCTGAACAGCCCGTCGCCCATGAAGAAACGGCCGCTGCCGCTCAGCGTGATGGCGTCGCCGCCGGCATTGGCCAGCGTGTAGTTGCCGGTGCCCGCGATCAGGGTGGAATCGCCATCGATCCTGATCTGGCCGGCGACGTCCAGATCGCCATCGCCCAGCGTCATCCAGCTGCCGCCGCCGACGCTGATCCCCTTGAAGCCGTGACTGCCCGCGCCCACCGCCAGCGACGTGCCGCCTGACAGCGTGATGTTCGCCGCGATCGAGACCGGGCCGGTGCCGATCCGGTTGGTGCCCGCAAAGCTGACCGTGCCGGCGCCGATCGACACTTCGCCATTGCCGAAGGTGACGCCGCTCGATCCACTGTTGAAGCCGCCATTGATCCGCCAGACATTGTCACCGAAATTGACAGTCGAACCGCCACCGATCGACACCCCATTGGCGACGGTGACGGTGGAGCCGGCCTGGAAGGTGACAGTGATGCCACCGTCGATCGTGATCCGCGACAGGCAGTAATTGCCGGCCGGCACGGTGAATTTGGCGCTGTTGCCCTGACGGAAGGGGGCAGCACCGGCCGAGGGCGAATTGCCGAAAGTCCATATGTCGGCGCAGGCCGGCGTCACCGGATTGGCAATCGTGCGCGGCGTGCGGAAAGTGCCGAGCAATTGCCGCGCGGTGGCGAGATCCATCGAATTGGCGAGCGGGTCGCTGATCGCGGTCGACTGGTTGATCCGCTTGTCCGCCGCCGGGACATTGCCGTTCCAGCTGGGATTGGAAAAGCTGCCCGCATAGCGCAGCAGATCGGCCGACAAGGTGCCATAATTGTTGATGATGTCGGCCGCGCCCGAGACGATTTCCTTGGCCGTGATGCCCGATCCGCCATTGTTGACCGATCCGGCACCGACCACCGAACAGTCGGTCGCGTTGATCGTCGCGCCGCCCTGCGTCTCGACCGCATTGCCCGACGAGGCGAGGCCCAGGATGCAGGGCGTGGCCGACGCGCTGCCGGCCAGGCGCGCCATCGCGCTGACCTTCACCGGCATGGTCGCCGCTGCGCCCAATATGCGGCTGAGGCTGAGCGGCAGCGGCGTCGTCAGTTCCACGCGCACCGCCTTGGCGCCGGCTTCGGGCGTGTCGGCCAGCAGCGCCACGTCGATCGTCGCATCGGTGATGCCATGGGCGGTGACCAGGTCGACCGCGGTGGGCCGCAATATCGCCTGCGATCCGTCCGCCTTGTAGGCGACGGCTGCAGCCAGCGCCGCCATGTCCGCCACGCGCTGGGTCGCGATCCGCCGTTCATAGCCGCGATTGAGATCGACAGCGAGACCCGCCATGCCGATGACGCCGATCAGCGACAGGGCAGCGACGACACTGACACTACCGTCATGCCTCAGAAATAAATTGCGGAATTTCATGGATAATCCCGAATGAAATGTCGGGACTGCCATTCCGCGCAAAAACTTGATTAATTGCTAATTCACGCAATTTTCGCAAAATAATGTCGGACAATTGGTCGGGTGATCATTGTCCGCCGGCGACCAAAATAAGCCGCGCCTCACCCCATCTGGCGCACCGCGCCCTTATGCGCCTTGCCATTATGGACATAATGGTCGACGCCCTCGCGCATGGTGATGATCGCCTCGTCGGTCAGGTCGCGCATATATTTGGCCGGGCGCCCGGCCCAGAGCTGCCGGTGCAGTACCGTCTTGCCGGGCGAGAGCAGCGCGCCGGCTGCCAGCATCGCGTCGCTCTCCACGGTACAGCCGCTCATGACGATCGCCCCCAGCCCGACGAACGCGCGGTCCTCCAGCACGCAGCCATGGACCATCGCCATATGGCCGATCAGCACATCCTCGCCGATGATGGTGGGATAGCCCTCCGCCGGATAGCCCGGACGACCGTCGCCGGGGCTGTCGCAATGGACGACCGTGCCGTCCTGGATATTGGTGCGCGCGCCGATGCGGATATGGTTCACATCGCCCCGGATCACGCAATTATACCAGATGCTGGCATCCGCGCCGATCTCGACATCGCCGATGATCCGGCATCCCGGCGCGATGAAGGCGCTGGGGTGGATCAGCGGCGCCTTGCCGTTCAGCGGGATGATCGAAACATCGGGATGGTCGGCGGGATGATCGGTCATCTGCGCTTCAACCGTTCAGCAGCCGCGCCGCGTGCAGCGCATGATAGGTCAGCACGCCCGAACAACCCGCCCGCTTGAACGCCATCAGCGTTTCCAGGATCAGCGCATCGCGGTCCCCCGACCCGGCGGCGGCGCCATGTTCGATCATCGCATATTCGCCCGACACCTGATAGGCGAAGACCGGGACGGAGAAACGATCCCGCACCCGCGCGACGATATCCAGATAGGGCAGGCCCGGCTTCACCATCACGCTGTCGGCGCCCTCGGCCAGGTCCAGCGCGACCTCGCGCAGCGCCTCCTCGCCATTGGCCGGGTCTATCTGATAATTTTTCTTGTCGCCCTTCAGCAGCCCGCGCGATCCCACCGCGTCACGGAACGGACCATAGAAGGCGCTGGCATATTTGGCGGCATAGGCCATGATCTGGACATTGGCGTGGCCGGTTTCCTCCAGCGCCTCCCGGATCGCACCGATCCGGCCGTCCATCATGTCGCTCGGCGCGATGATGTCGGCGCCCGCCGCTGCCTGATTGAGCGACTGGCCGATCAGCACGTCGATCGTCGCATCATTGACGACATAGCCGGTCTCGTCGAGCAGCCCGTCCTGGCCATGGGCGGTATAGGGGTCGAGCGCCACGTCGGTCAGCACGCCGATATCGGGCACCGCATCCTTGATCGCGCGGATCGCCCGGCACATGAGGTTATCCGGGTTCAACGCCTCGGCGCCATCGTCGCTGCGGCGTTCGGCCTGGGTATTGGGGAACAGCGCCAGACAGGGAATGCCGGCGTCGCGCGCTTCCTTGGCTCGGGCCACCATCAGGTCGACCGACCAGCGCGACACGCCGGGCAGCGCCACGATCGGTTCCTCGACGCCGTCCCCTTCGGTCACGAACAGGGGCCAGATGAAATCGCTGGGCGACAGGCGGTTTTCGGCATGCATCGCCCGGCTCCAGGCGGTGGCACGGGTGCGGCGCATGCGCAGCGCCGGATAGGAGGCAATAGTCATGCCGCGGGTGTAGGCCGCGACCGGAAGGGGATCAAGCCGGACCGATTGTCCTGCCCCTGGGGCGATGGGTGGAAACAAGACATTCCTCCCCGGACCGGGGAGGGGGACCATTTGCGCAGCAAATGGTGGAGGGGCACAGGCCCAATAGCGCAGCGTTAATAGGCGCCTTCCCCTCCGTCAGGCGCTACGCGCCTGCCACCTCCCCAAGACAAGCTTGGGGAGGAGTTGGAAACGTCTGCTTCTGGTCGTCAGCGGCTGTTCCGATTTAGTAACCGATCAAGCAGACTGCGCTTGCGGATGGTCTCGCCAGACCACCAGATAGGCGTTTTATGATCCCGATCGAGAAAACCTTGGAACTTAATAAAGATCGGGCCACCTCGCTGCCGCTTCCAATCGGCTTCCCATGTTACGGCCATATAACGGCCTTCAGCTTCCGGCCTGACGTCGGTCCTTCCAACCGGAATGCGATCCGCTAAATCGACCCAAGCGAAATCAGCGACTTCGTAGAGAACATCACTCACCATGAGTTCGAGTTCTTCACGTTCGGAATCGGTGGGGGCATCCATGATGGCAGCTTACTCCAGTCACACTATGTCGGCTATCTGAGAGCGGCCGCTGTCCGATTTATGGATATTTCTGGTCGCTACCCGACCTACGCCGCCTCAGCGCCCGTCGTCGTCCGCGCCGGCGCTGCCACCGATAACCGTTCGGGTATAATCGATACGGATGCGGACCCAGGCGCCGACCTGGGGCTTGCCGTCGACGCGGGGCGGGCGCACCAGGAATTGCCAGGCGGCCAGGCGCACGGCGCGGCCAAAGCCCGATCCGGTCGGATATTCGCTGATCATCTGGCAATTTTCGACATGATAATGGTCGATCGTCTTGCACGCGACCAGGCCATAGCCCTGCGCCGGCGCATTGGCGGGCAGATAGGCCGACAATTCGGCGTGGGTCGGCCGGCGATACCATTCCGCCTCGAACAGTTGCACGCCGCCCGGCCCCTCGCCCGGCCCGACGATCGCCTTGGCATTGCCGGTGCCGCTGTCGCCGACGCCCGCCGTCTTCTTTTCCATCTTGCCGATGTCAGCCGCCGCCATCTGGCGGCTGTCGAGCGTGATGAAGGGGAAAGGCGATGGCGGCTGCACGCTCGGCGTCTCGACCGGCCGGGGCGGCGTCACCACCGGTTCGCTCTTCTGCTTGGGCGCGGCGGTATCCCGCTCGCGCTTTTCCGCCTTCTGCGCCTTGGACTTTTCCTTGTTCGCCTGCTTGGCCGGCTCGATATCGAAGCTCACCGGATTGCGATCCTCGACCTTCTTGGGGTCGATATGCGGCGCCATCGTCAGCAGCGCCAGCAGCAGGATCGCGTTCAGCACCAGCGCGAATGCCAGGCCGCCGGCCCGCTGCCGCAACTTGTCCCAGGGAATATGCGAAATTATCAAGCGTGCCGACCGGTCTCTATCCGTTGCGCGTCATGCCCAGACGGCACCGCACAGTCAACGCCGTGGCGGCTGACAAATCGGTAATGTGGTTGGATTGGCCGGCCGACGCCCTGTCCGGACGCCCTGTCCGTCAGCAGACATCCTCTTCGCGCACCACCGGCCGGCTCTCGCGCGTGGCGCGCATCCGGCTGGCCTTGTCGTCGACATCGGAGGTCAGCACGACATGGTCGTCATGCACTTCCAGCAGCACCCCGGCAAAGGGAAAGCCCTCCAGACTGCCGGTCACCCGATAGCTGACCGAATCGCCGACCTTGAAGCTGGCCGGGTCCATGTTGAAGCTGAAGGGGCAACTGCCCTCGCCCATGTCCTGCATGTCACTCTCCTCTTTGACGCCGATCCTATCGCGAGCGGAGTGCCCCGATCAAGCAGCGCCGCATCCATTCTTCAGGGCTTTTGCAGCCATCGCCGCCCCGCTAAAGGCGGGGCCATGGATATCTGCCTTGCCGCCCCCGCCGACCTGCCCCTGCTCCACCGCGTGATCGAGCGCGCCTATCGCGGCGACGAGGCGCGGGCCGGCTGGACATTCGAGTCCGACCTGCTGACCGGCGCCCGCACCGATATCGAGGAATTGCACGAGATCCTCGCCAGCCCGACCGACCGGCTGCTGGTCGCGATCGACGACAAGGGCATGCCGATCGGCTGCGTCCAGATCACCAAGCGCGAGGAGGGCGTCGCCTATCTCGGCCTGCTCTGCATCGATCCGCAGCTTCAGGCCGCCGGTCTTGGCCGCCGCATGATCGCTGCGGCAGAGGATCAGGCTGCGCGCGACTTCGGCGCGACGACGATCGAGATGACGGTGATCGACCGGCGCCCCGAGCTGATCGCCTATTATCAGCGACGTGGCTATGTGCTGACCAACGAGAAGCGCCCCTTCCCCATCCCGCTCGATCCGCCGCTCGAAATGGTCGTCCTGGCAAAAGCGCTGGCGGCTCCCGTGCAACTGAGCTAGGCCCGCTCGCGATGCTCACCAAGCTCTATCAGTGGATGCTGGCCAAGGCCGCTCACCCGCACGCCGAACGTTGGCTGTTTGCCTTCAGTTTCATGGAATCCAGCTTCTTTCCGATCCCGCCGCATCCGCTGCTGGGCCTGATGTGCCTAGCGCGGCCGGAAAAGGCGATCCGCTATGGCCTCATCTGCACCATCGCTTCGGTGCTGGGTGGCCTGCTCGGCTATGGCATCGGCCATTTCCTCTATCAGGCGGTCGGCGCGCAGATCCTGCATTTCCTTGGCCTGTCGGCGAAATTCCCGGTCGCGGCCTGCTATCTGCGCGACTATGGCGCGGAGATCATCCTGATCAAGGGCGCGACCCCGATCCCGTTCAAGCTGATCACCATCACGGCGGGCTTCATCGGCCTATCGCTCTTCACCTTCCTGTGGGCCAGCATCCTGTCCCGCGCCTTCCAGTTCATGATCGTCGGCTTCCTGTTCTGGAAATTCGGTCGCCCGATCAAGGCGTTCATCGAGAAATATCTGGCACCGCTGTCGGCGCTGTTCCTGGTGCTGGTGGTCGGCGGTTTCGTCGCGGCATCGATGCTGTCGGGCGGCGGGCAAAAGAGCGATCGCTGCTCCAACGCCACCATGGCCTCCATCTCCTGATCCGCCGCAAATGAACGCCCTGCTCGCGCGCCATCCCCGGCTTGCAGCCCTGCTCGCCGGTTTCCTCTCGGCGACCGGTTTCGAGCCGCTGAAACTCTGGCCGGTCACGATCGGCTGCTTTGCGCTGCTCATCCTGCTGATCGAGCGCGCGCCTGACCGCCGCGCCGCTTTCCTGCGCGGCTGGCTGTTCGGGGTCGGCCATTTCACCCTGGGCCTCAACTGGATCGCCCACGCTTTCACCTATCAGGACGCGATGCCGCACTGGTTCGGCTATGGCGCGGTGATCCTGCTTTCGCTCTATCTCGCCGTCTATCCCGGCCTTGCCACATTGGGCGCCTGGTGGGCCGGGCGCCGCTTCGCCGTCTCGGGCACCGCCTTCCTGCTGCTGTTCGCCGGCTGCTGGATCGCCAGTGAATATGCGCGCGCCACCATCTTCACCGGCTTTGCCTGGAACCCGCTGGGCGTCACCCTGCTGCCGACCGGCGCCGCCATCGCCGCGACGCTGATCGGCACCTATGGCCTGGGCGCACTCGTGCTGCTCGCCGCCGGCGCCAGCCTGCTGGCCGCGCGCCGCCAGTATCGCCCCGCCGCCGCCATCGCCGTGCCGCTCGTCGCCCTCGCGCTCTGGGGCCAGCTCTCGCCCGCGCCGACGACGCCCGCCGGCGCGCCGCTGATCCGCGTGGTTCAGCCCAATATCGGCCAGGACGAGAAATATTCGGCCGAACTGGAACAGGCGCATTTCCGCACCCTCGCGACCCTGTCGGGCAAGCCCCGCCCTGCCCCGCGCCTGATCTTCTGGCCGGAAGCGGCGATCCCCGCCTATCTCGACATGGAACCCGAATGGCGCTGGCGCCTCGCCGACCTGATGGGGCCGGGCGACCTGCTGATGACCGGCGCGACCAAGGTCTATTTCAAGGACAAGGGGCCTTATGGCACGACCGAACTGGCCGGCGCCAACAACAGCCTGTTCGTGGTCACGCCCGATGCCCAGCTTGCCGCCCGCTATGACAAGGCGCATCTCGTCCCCTATGGCGAATATCTGCCGATGCGCTCCATCCTCCAGCCGATCGGCCTGTCGCGGCTGGTGCCGGGCGACGTCGATTTCTGGCCCGGCCCCGGCCCGCAAAGCCTGACCCTGCCCGCCACCCTTGGCCGCCCGTCGCTCAAGATGGGCGTGCAGATATGCTATGAGATCATCTTCTCGGGCCAGGTGGTCGACCGCGCCAACCGCCCGGATTTCCTGTTCAACCCGTCCAACGACGCCTGGTTCGGCAGCTGGGGGCCGGTCCAGCATCTGGCCCAGGCGCGGCTGCGTGCGCTGGAGGAAGGACTGCCGATCATCCGCGCCACGCCCACCGGCGTGTCCGCCATCGTCGATGCGCGCGGCCATGTTCTCCACGCCCTCTCCAGCCATCGCGCCGGCTATCTCGACAGCCGCCTGCCGCCGCCGCTGCCCGCCACTCTGTTCGCGCGGGTCGGCAATTGGGCGCCCTTCGCCTTCCTGATCCTGCTGGTTGGGACGGCTCTTGCCTTGCGCAAAGGCAAAAGCTAATAACCACATAAAGTTTTCTTTATATCTATTCGTCCGCAAGCACCTTACGGGAGTCTCATGCGTAACCAATTCCTCTTCACCTCGGAATCCGTTTCCGAAGGCCACCCCGACAAGGTCGCGGACCAGATTTCCGACTCGATCGTCGACCTGTTCCTGTCCAAGGACCCCGAAGCCCGCATCGCGTGCGAAACCCTGACCACGACCCAGCTCGTCGTCCTGGCCGGCGAAATCCGCTGCAAGGGCGTCTATGAGAATGGCGAATGGGCACCGGGCGCACAGGAAGAGATCGAAGCGACCGTCCGCGCCACCGTGAAGCGCATCGGCTATGAGCAGGACGGCTTCCACTGGGAAAGCTTCCGCTTCGAGAACAACCTGCACGGCCAGTCCGCGCACATCGCGCAGGGCGTCGATGAAAGCGGCAACAAGGACGAAGGCGCCGGCGACCAGGGCATCATGTTCGGCTATGCGTCGGATGAAACCCCCGACCTCATGCCCGCCACCCTCTATTATTCGCACAAGATCCTGGAACGCATGGCGGCCGACCGTCATGGCAAGGTCGTTCCCTTCCTGGAACCCGACGCCAAGAGCCAGGTGACGCTCGAATATATCGACGAAAAGCCGGTCCGCGCGACCGCGCTGGTCGTATCGACCCAGCATGCCGCCGGCATGGACAATGACGACAGCCGCGCCGAACTGCGCGCTTACGTCAAGGGCGTGATGGCCGATGTCCTGCCCGAAGGCTGGCTGCCGGGCGACGAAGCCATCTACGTCAACCCGACCGGCCTGTTCGAAATCGGCGGTCCCGACGGCGACGCCGGCCTCACCGGCCGCAAGATCATCGTCGACACCTATGGCGGCGCGTCGCCCCATGGTGGCGGTGCGTTCAGCGGCAAGGATCCGACCAAGGTCGACCGTTCGGCTGCCTATATCACCCGTTACCTCGCGAAGAACATCGTTGCCGCCGGCCTCGCCCGTCGCTGCACGATCCAGCTCAGCTACGCCATCGGCGTCGCCGAGCCGCTCTCGCTCTATGTCGACCTGCACGGCACCGGCACCGTCGAAGCCTCGGCGATCGAAGCCGTGCTGCCGACCCTGGTGCGCCTGACGCCCAAGGGAATCCGCACCCATCTCGGCCTCAACAAGCCAATCTACCAGAAGACCGCCGCCTACGGCCATTTCGGCCGCACGCCCGACGGCGACTATTTCCCCTGGGAAAAGACCGATCTGGTCGACGCGCTCAAGGCGAAGCTGGCCTGAGGCCTGCGGTCTGACGACACATAGCAAGGGGCGCGGAGAGCTATGCTTTCCGCGCCCTTTTCGCATGTCCGTCACAAGTTGTTACCGGCCTGTCGAAATAAGACGATTTTCCATCGCATTGTCATGACTCGGAGTTATGATGCAGTGCGGTCAGGAATGGGGGTCCGCCGCGACGTCTGAACGCGTTTCGGAAGGCCAGCCATGCCCAGGACGACCAGCGAACCCACATCATCCACCGCTTCCATCCCGCTTTGGCCGCCGCTCGACTGGTTCGGCCAGGCCTTCGACTATGGCGTCGACGCGTTGCAACGCGCCGTCCTGTTCGCCGACGTCAAGCGCCAGCGCGGCGACCAGTATAAGGCGCATCTGGCCGAACGCGTGCCCCATGTGCTGAATTTCGATGGCGAGATCATCCTGTCCGGCGCCGATCTCCCCCGCCCGGTCAACTATGGTCTGGTCCGCATCACCCCGCCCGAAGGCCTGCCGGCCGACCCCGCCAAGCGCCCGGTCATCGTCGTCGATCCGCGCGCCGGCCATGGTCCCGGCATCGGCGGCTTCAAGCCCGACAGCGAGATTGGCGCCGCCCTGCGCGAAGGCCATCCCTGTTATTTCATCGGCTTCACCCCCAATCCGGTCGCGGGGCAGAGCGTCGAGGATGTGATGCGGGCGGAGGCCGCCTTCGTCGCCCATGTCGGCGAACTCCACCCTTCCGCCGACGGCAAGCCGGTGGTGATCGGCAATTGCCAGGCCGGCTGGCAGATATTGATGACCGCCGCGGTCTGGCCCGACCTGTTCGGCCCGATCATCGTCGCCGGCGCCCCGCTCTCCTATTGGGCGGGCGACAATGTCATGCGCTATGGCGGCGGCCTGATGGGCGGCAGTTGGGCAACGGCGATGACCGGCGACATGGGCGCCGGCCGCTTCGACGGCGCCTGGCTGGTGCAGAATTTCGAAAATCTCGATCCCGCCAACACCCTCTGGAAAAAGGATTATACCCTTTATTCCAAGGTCGATACCGAAGCCCCTCGCTATCTCGGCTTCGAGAAATATTGGGGCGGCTATGTCTATCTCAACGATGTCGAAATGCAGTATATCGTCGACAATCTCTTCATCGGCAACCGGCTCGCCACCGCACAGCTACTGACCTCGGACGGCATCCGCATCGACCTGCGCAACATCCGTTCGCCGATCCTGGTCTTCTGCTCGCATGGCGACAATATCACGCCGCCGCCCCAGGCCCTGGGCTGGATCACCGATCTCTACCGCAACGATGCGGAGATCGTCAGCCATGACCAGACGATCATCTATGCCACCCATGACAGTATCGGCCATCTCGGCATCTTCGTCTCTGCCAGCGTCGGGCGGAAGGAGCATCGCGAATTCGTCAGCGCCATCGACCTGATCGATGTGCTGCCCGCCGGCCTCTATCAGGCGACGGTGCAACAGGATCCAGACGGCGCCCTGCCCGGCGCGGTCGATGATGACGGCCAGTATCTGGCGATCCAGCGGCGCGGCATCGCCGATGTCCAGGCAATCGTGCAGCAGGATTTCGACAGCGAACGGCGCTTCGTTGCCGCCCGCCGTGCGTCGGAAGCCAATCTGGAGCTGTATCGCCGCTTCGCCCAGCCGCTGGTGCAGGCGATGGCCAGCCCGCAACTGGCCGACTGGCTGGCGCAATGGCACCCGATGCGCCTGTCCTACAGCTGGTCCAGCGACCATCCCATGGCGCAACTGATCGAGGGCTGGGCCGGGGTCGTGCGCGACAATCGGCGCCCGGTCGCCCCGGACAATGGCTTCCTGGCCGGCCAGACCATGGTGTCGGACATGATGGTCGGCGCCCTCGACGCCTATCGGGATGCCCGCGACAGGCTCCAGGCACTCAGCTTCGATACGATCTATGGCGCGCCGCTGGTTCAGGCCGCCATGGGCGTCGCTCCGCAGGATGGCCGCCCGCCCCGCCATCACCCCGGCGACACGCCGGAACATCGCGCCTTCGTTGCCGAGGAAATGGCGCATCTCAGCGCCGAACTGCATGAAGGCGGCCTGCTGGAAGCGCAGTTGCGGGCGATCTTCCACGTGCTGCGCACCCGCGAGCAGACCGACGCCCGCCGGTTCGAGGAGGCGCGCCGGCTGCATATCGACATGCTGCCCGCAGGCATGACCCTGCCGCTGTTCCGGGCGCTGGTGCGCGAGCAGGCCAAGCTGCTGCGCCATGATCCCGATGGCGCGATTGCCGGCATTCCCGAACTGCTCGCCCGCGTCGATCCCGATGCGGTCCGCGCCGGCGGGCAAAAGCTTGCCGCCCTGTTCGACCGGGACGAAGGGCTGACACAGGAGGAGGCCGCCCGTCTGGGCGCCATGCTCGACCTGTTCAATGCCGCGGCCGATGCCGACCGTGGCTGAGCCATCCTGTCCGGAACATGACGAAAAGTTCATTGGCCTGCGCCCGCGGAACCGCGCATAGAGAGGGCGTCGGGCTCGCACCCCTGTCGAGCCCGGCACCCTCCACCCAGGGCAACGCCATGACCCGTCCTCTTGCTACCGCCTTCATCAGCCTTGCATTTCTGGTTGGCAGTGCCGCTCCTGCACTGGCAGCTCCCTGCAAGGATGCGAAGGGCAAGTTCGTCAAATGTCCGCCAAAGGCGGCCCCGAAAAAGGGCCCCTGCAAGGACGCCAAGGGCCGCTTCGCCAAGTGCAAGTGACCTGACGAACTGGACAGACCGGTCGGGCCTTGCCTCCCGGCCAGCCTTCGGGTCGCACCACGGCTAGCCAGCTTCAAGGGCCATCCTGCCGCTCTCCCCTGTTCGGCATCCCATGGCCCTTGTGCTCTGCCCCCTTCCCGCTACCTTGCCTGCATGCATAGCGGGAGGGGGCAGATATTCATGTGGATGCGGATAGTTGGCGGCTTTGCGATGGCAACAGCCCTGCCCCTTGCCCCGTCCGTGCAGGCCCAGCCGAGCCCCATCGCCGTAAAGACCGACAAAAACTGGACGCACCAGCCGTCCGGTATCGCCTTCCCGTCGAAGATTGACGGTTTTGCCCGCAGTGCGGTCGAGGATCTGAGCAACGGCGCGCTCCTCGACACATCGATCGCCTATGACGATCCGATCAGTCGCACCCATGTGAATGTCTATGTCTATCATGCCGCCATGCCGGCCACCGCGATCTGGTTCGATGTCGCGGCCACCATGATCGCGACCAACGACAAATTCGGGCGCCCAGCAGCGCTGGGCGATCCTGTGGCCTTTGCCCTTCCGGGCAGTTCAGTGCCGGCCGGATTGCGCCAGAGCTTCGCCATCACCCAGGTGGGCCGTAGCAGCGGCGTTGCCGTCATCGCGCTGGGAGAATGGGTGGTAAAGCTGCGCGTCACTTCGCCGGCCCATGATGCTTCGCAGCTCGACACCCTGATGGACCGGATGATCGCGCAGCTCGGCTGGCCCCGTGCCCTGCCGCCACTCGCGAGGGCCGTTCCGCTCAAGCCCTGCGCCCAACCGCTTGTCTTCGGCGCGCCTGCAGGCAAGGTGATAAAGGACGGCGCGTCCGTCATTGCCGGCGCGATGATGGGCAATATCGACCGCAGCGTCAGGGAAAAGGCGGCGAAGAATAGAGAAGCCCCGGCCGCGCCAGCCTATTGCGTCCACCCCGATCGGATACAGGGCCGCCTCCCCATCTATCAGGGCGAAGAGAACGAGGGCAGCTATGCCATCCCGCTCGGCGATTCGGGCACCATGCTGGTCATCGCCCGGAACACGCTGACCGCCTTGCTCGGCGGTAAGGATGAAAGCAGGGCGCCCTGGACGGTCACCGTCCGCAAGCTTGACCAATGGCTGCAATATCCCAGCTACGCCAGCGCGCCACCCCCAGCCCAGGCGATCGAGATCGTCCAGTCGGAAAAGCCGCTGTCGACCACCAGCGTCTATGGCAAGCAAAGCCAGATCAGTCTGTCTCCGGACGCCGTCGCCAACTGATAGGGCGCACGCCGCTTGCTCCATCGGCCCGGCCCCGCTATCGGCCCACCCCATGACCGCGCATAAATCGGGCGACCCGACCACCCTCAACCGCCTTTATGGCCGCCAGTCCGGGCCCAAGCTTCGCAAGGGCCAGCAGGAACTGGTCGACACGCTGCTGCCCGCCGTATCGGTACCGGCCGAAGGCGACGTCACCGCCGCCGACCTGTTCGGCTATGACCGCCCGCTCCATTTCGAGATCGGCTTCGGCGGCGGCGAGCATATGGCCTATCGCGCCGACATGCTGCCCGACCATGGCTTCATCGGCTGCGAGCCGTTCCTGAACGGCGTGGTGCAGGCACTCGGCCATATCCGCGACGGTGCGCTCGGCAATGTCCGCCTGCACATGGGCGATGCGCTCGATGTGCTCAGCCGCATCCCCGACGGATCGCTCAGCTTCGTCTATCTGCTCCATCCCGATCCCTGGCCCAAGGCCCGCCACGCCAAGCGGCGGATGATGAACCCCGGCCCGGTCGACATGATCGCCAGGAAGCTCAAGCCCGGCGGTGAGTTCCGCTTCGGCACCGATCATCCGGTCTATCTGCGCTGGGCGCTGATGGTGATGAACGGCCATCCCGAATTCGACTGGCTGGCAAGCGATCCCAAGGACTTCCTGACCCGTCCGGGCGGCTGGCCCGAAACCCGCTATGAGGCCAAGGCCCGGCGCCTGGGCCATGAAGTCTGGTATTTCCGCTATCGCCGCAAATGAGGCGCGGGCCGTTTCGTGCAGCCCGTTCCTGTGCCACGGTGGTCGATCCTGTATAGAGGCCCCATGACCGACATCGACCAATTCATCGCCGGACTGCCCAAGGCAGAGCTGCACCTTCATATCGAAGGGACGCTGGAGCCCGAACTGATGTTCGCGCTGGCCCGGCGTAATGACGTGACGCTGCCTTACGGCTCGATCGACGAGATCCGCCAGGCTTATGACTTTGGCAATCTCCAGGATTTCCTGGATATCTATTATGCCGGCACCAATGTGCTGCGCACGCCGCAGGATTTCCACGACCTTGCCGCCGCCTATTTCGATCGCGCGGCGCAGGACAATATCGTCCATGCCGAAATCATGTTCGATCCGCAGGCGCACACATCGCGCGGCGTGCCCTTCGACCATGTGATCGAGGGGCTGCTTTCAGCCATGCGGGACGCGGAAGAACGCCATGGCATCACCAGCGACCTGATCCTGAGCTTCCTGCGCCATCTGAGCGAGGAAGAGGCGTTCGATACGCTGCGCGCCGCCACCCCCTGGCTGCCGCAGATCAAGGCGGTGGGGCTGGACTCGTCGGAAGTCGGCCACCCGCCCGAGAAATTCGCCCGCGTCTTCGCGGCCGCCGCCGATGCTGGCCTCAAGCTGTGCGCCCATGCCGGCGAGGAAGGCCCGCCCGCCTATGTCTGGGAAGCGCTCGACCTGCTCAAGGTCGACCGGATCGACCATGGCAATCGCGCGCTGGAGGAGGATGCCCTGGTCGAGCGACTGGTGGACGAGCAGATGGTGCTGACCGTCTGCCCGCTCTCCAACCTCAAATTATGCGTGATCGACGACATCGCCAGCCATCCGCTCGACCGGATGCTGGACATGGGCCTGCGCGCGACGGTCAATTCCGACGATCCGGCCTATTTCGGCGGCTATCTCAACGACAATTATCGCGCCGTCACCGCCGCCCGCGACCTGACCCGCGACCAGATCGCCCTGCTCGCGCGCAACAGCATCATCGGTTCCTTCCTGCCGCAGCAGGCCAAGGACGCCCATCTGGCGACCATCGACGCCTATCTCGAACAGGCGCATTGAGGCCCTGATTTACCGGCCCCTTCCCCGATGATATAGTCTGTCTCACAGGATGACAGGCTTTTGGGGAAGGGCCGGACGCATGGCTGATTGGGTGAAGGCCGCGACGGCGCTGGGTATCGGCCTGTCGCTCGCCTCCGTTTCGATCGAACCGGCCTTTTCGCCCGCGACGCTTGCCGCGCTCGATCCCGTCCGCCTCGCCCGCAGCCTGTGCAGTGGCCCGCGGGTCGGCTCCACCCTCGCCGGCGAATTGCTGGTCGCGGCCGCTGCCGCCCAGCCGATCGCCGACGCGCCGCCGATCCCGCTGTTCGATGATCTCACCCATGCCCCCTTCCCGCTGACCACCAACAATCCGCAGGCGCGCCGCTATTTCAGCCAGGGCCTGCTGCTCATGTATGGTTTCAACCATGCCGGCGCGGTCCGCTCCTTCCGTGCGGCACAGCGGCTCGATCCCGCCTGCGCGCTCTGCTGGTGGGGCGAGGCGGTGGCACTCGGCCCCAATATCAACGCACCTATGGATGCCGGCAATCGGGGCGCCGCGCTCGCGGCGATGGACCGGGCGATGGCGCTGCGGGATCGCGCCTCGCCGATGGAGCGCGGCCTGATCGAGGCGGCGGCGCTGCGCTATGCCCGCGATCCTGCGGCCGACCGCGCTGCCCTGGACGCCGCCTATGCCGATGCGATGCTGGCGCTCGCGGCCCGCTTCCCGACCGATGACGATGTCGCCGTGCTGGCCGCCGAAGCGGCGATGGACACCAGCCCGTGGAATTATTGGGAGGCCGACCGCAAGACCCCGATCGGGCGCGCCGGCGCCGCCATCCGCCTCGTCGAAACGGTGCAGGCCCGCAATCCCGCCCATGTCCAGGCGGCGCATCTGATGATCCACCTGCTCGAAGCGAGCGACCCAAAACGCGCCGAAGCCGCCGCCGATCGCCTCTCCGCCGATGGCGTGCCCAGCGCCGCCCATCTCGTCCATATGCCGAGCCACATCTATCAGGTCGTCGGCCGCTATCGCGACTCGATCCGCGTCAACATCGCCGCCGCCCGCGCCGACGAAGCCTTCATCCGCGCCACCGACGACCACAGCCTGGTGCGCTACGGCTATTATCCGCACAATGTCCATTTCATCGTCGCCTCCGCGCAGATGGCGGGCGACATGGATAGCGCGATGCGGGAGGCGCGCCGGCTGCGCACCATCCTCGATCCCGCGACATCGGCCGCCATCGCCTGGATCCAGGCAATCGACGCCGCCCCCTATCTGGCCATGGCGCAGTTCGCCGCGCCCGCCGACATCCTCGCCCTGCGGGCGCCCGATCCGCGCCTGCCCTACGCCATCGCAATGCGCCATTATGCCCGCGCCGTCGCCTTCGCCCAGCAGCGCAATCAGCGCGGCTTCGATGCGGAGGTCGCGGCAATGCGCGCGCTTGCCCGCTCCGATGCACTGGCCCCGATGATTGCGCAGGGCGTCCCCGCCCCTGACCTGATCGCGCTCGCCACCGCGGTCGCGCGCGGCCGCCTCGCCACCGCCCAGCATCGCTATGCGCAGGCCGCCGATCATTATCGCGCCGCCATCGCGCTGGAGGGCAGGATCCCCTATCAGGAACCGGCCTACTGGTATTATCCGGTGCATCAGTCGCTCGGCGCTGCCCTCTTCCTCGCCGGCCGCCCCGACGAAGCCAGCGCCGCCTTCCGCCAGGCACTGATCCAGGCCCCCAATAATGGCTGGGCGCTTTACGGCCTTGCCCGCGCAGAAGCCGCCCAGGGGCATGAGGCAGAGGCCGCCGCCGCCCGCAAGGCTCTGACCAGCGCCTGGTCCGGCGATCCCGACTGGCTGCGGATGGACCGGCTCTGACGGGCGATCCGCTTGTCGATCGGGAAAATGGACAAATAGCCGGAAAATACTGGCCATCGCCCATTTTGCTGGTAGGGAGGGCGCGTCCAGCCCACCGGGATCGATATTCGCGCCATGGCATCCGCGCCGCCCCCTTTCCGCGTCCTGCGTCAATCGCGCCCCGGCGCGCAACGTCCGTCATGAGCCGCCCCGGCCAGCGCTGGAGCCGCCGCCGCGCCCGCGCGCTGCTGCGCCATAGCGGGCCGACATCCTTGCTGTTTCGCCGTCGCCTCGCCCTGATCGGCGGCGCCGTGCTGGTCGGCCTCGCCGCGCTCGCCTTCGCCTGGGCCGCAGACGAAGCGACCGAGGCTTTCCATCGCCTGGCCACCGCCAATCGCTGGCTGCCGTTGTTGCTGACCCCGCTCGGCTTTGCCGCCCTCGCCTGGATCACCCGCAGCGTCGCGCCCTTTGCCGGCGGATCGGGCATCCCGCAGGTGATCGCCGCCACCCAATTGCCGGAAAAGGTCGGCCGTTGCCTGGTTGACCTGCGCATGGCCCTGCTGAAGGTCGTGCTGACCATCGCGGGCCTGCTGGTCGGCGCTTCGGTCGGCCGCGAAGGCCCCACCGTCCAGATTTCCGCCGCCATCCTTGCCCGCGTCCACGCTTTGCTGAACGTGCCGCTGCGCGCGTCCGTCATGGTCGCGGGCGGCGCGGCCGGCGTCGCCGCCGCCTTCAACACGCCGCTCGCCGGTTCGCCGGGGAAGATCCAGCGCAGCAGATTGCCGAACCCGGCGCCGCGCTGGTCGCCGACGCATCGGCGCAGATCTTCTGTCGCGAGCGCCTCTATCACGGCCTGTCCCGCAATTTCCTGGAGCAGGCCAAGGCCGCCGAAGCAAGCCGCTGACATGGCGGCGCTCGGCTGCCTGCTGCTGATGATATTGCCGATTATCGGCTTTCTCGCCGGCCAGTTGCTGGCCGGAATGGACGGCGCCTGGATCGGCGCCGCCATCGGCCTCACCGGCGCGATCGGCTTTTCGGCGGTGACCTTCTACGCCCTGCTCCAGGCCGGCCGCCGCCGCTAACTCAGCCCTCCGCGCGCAGCTTGTCCGCCAGTTGCTGGATTTCATCGGGATTGAGCAGCCAGGTCCGGGTCTTCTGCCCCTCGCGATGCACAGGCTGGGTCAGCAGCACCCGCGCCTGTTCCTTGGCGAAGGGCTTGAACAGGCCATAATGGATGACGCAATCGCGCACCGTCGCGATCAGCGGCGCCTTGCCATCCAGGTCGATCATGGTGGCAGGCTGGTCCCAGGGGATGGTCGAGATAATCATGGATATGCCATGACCACCCACCGCGCACGAAATCAAGGGAAAGCTTTCGTCGCCATGCCCCCGGAACCGCCCCGCCCCTTACAGCGCCCGCATCCAGAATTGCATCGGGTGGCTGACCTTTTCGCTGCCGCCAATTTCCTTCCAGCTCATGTCGCACAGCGCGCCCTCGATCGGCGCATAGCCGCGCTTGCGCCAGAAGGGGGCAAGGTCGCGGGCGTCGGCCGGACAGCGCGGATCGTCCTCTTGGCGCACCACGCCGCAGAAGATCGCAAAATCGGCGCCGGCCTCCCGCGCTGCCGCTTCGCGCGCGTCGAAGAAGAGGTGGCCGATGCCGCGGCCATGATAGGCCGGCAGCAGCACGGACTCGCCGAAATAGAAGCTGCGCGCGACATCGACGCCGGCCGCCACCAGCGGCGCGACCAGACTGTCGGGCTGGCCGGCCAGCGGCGATGCGGTGGCGATGCCGACCGGCTCGTCGCCAATCCGCGCCCGCACTAGCGTCGCCTTGTCGCTCGCCAGAAATGCGCGCAGATATTCCTCCTCATGCGCGGCATCGCCCTCGTAAAGATAGGGCCACTCACGGAAGATGCGGATGCGCAGCGTCGCCAGCGCCTCCAGCCCTTCCGCATCGCTGGTCACGCGGTCGACGATGATCGACGGCTCGGTCATTCTGCAATCTCCTGATCTTCGATTTGCGGCGCGACCGGCGCATCGTCGCGCGCGGCATCGCTGGCCATCTGCGCGATCACGTCCGATCCCGCGCCATTCTGGATGATGTGGAAGGGCACATGCTGTTCGGGCCAATGGCGGAAGGGCAGCACCGTGCCATCCGCGCGCAACTGGTCGACCATGGCAAGGTCGATGTCCGCCACCACCCAGTCAGGGCCATTCGCCTGCCCCAGCGCGATCACGCCATCGTCGGGCATCATGCCATCGGGCGGACCAAAGGCACCGGCGGCGCCGAAATTCTCGTCCATGCAGGGCAGCCAGGGGGCCATGCCGACGCTGGGCGACTGGACGACGAAGCATTGATTTTCCATCGCCCGCGCCTGCGCGCCGATCCGCACCCGCCAATAGCCCTGCATCGTGTCGGTGGCCGATGGCGTCAGGATCAGCTTGGCGCCGGCCTCCGCCTGCGCCCGCGCGATCATCGGAAATTCGACGTCATAGCAGATCGAGATGCCGACCGGCCCGATCGGCGTGTGGATGAGATTGATGCTGTCGCCGCCACTGATGCCCCAGCGTTCGCGCTCGAACCGGGTCATCATGATCTTGTCCTGATGGCCGGTGGTGCCGTCCGGGCAGAAGAGCCGCGCACGATTGACGATCCGTCCGTCGCTGGTCCGCACCGGCCGGCTGCCCGCCAGGATCATGATGTCCAGCCGCGCCGCAAGCTCGGCATGGACGCGGTCATAGGCCTCGCCAAACTGCATCACCAGGTCGAGCGAGGCGGTCAGGTCGGCCGCCCGCTCGGGATCGATCCCGGCCAGCTCCATCGCCGCATATTCGGGGAAGATCGCCAGGGTCGCGCCCAGCGCGGCGGCTTCCTCTACCCAGCGGGTCAGCTTTTCCTGCCAGTCGGCAAAGCTCTGCACCTGCTCGATCGGATATTGGGCGGCGGCAACGCGGATGTGGGTCAAGGATACCTCAGGATGGAACGGCGACGGGGCAGGCGGCGGCTTTAGCGCCCTTCGACCTGCGCGATCCAGTCGGCCAGATTATAATGGTTGGAAATGCGCGTAATCTGCCCCTCGACGATGTCGAAGAAGGCGCCGACGCGCAGATGATAGGTCTGGCCGGCGGCCGGCGGCAGCCCCTCGTCGGTCACCAGATAGCGGCCGTCCAGCATGAACTCGGCCGCCGCCCGCGTTCCTTCGGCATTGGCCAGCACGATCGGATCGATCACCGTCTCGGCATAGCAACGGTTCATATGAGACAGGAAATCGGCGAACGCCGCCTTGCCGATGCGGGCCACGCCCTGGCTCGGCTCGTGCCGCACATTGTCGGCCAGCAGCGCCAGCATTCCCTCGGCGTCCTGCCGGTTGAAGGCATCATAATAGGCATGGACCAGGGCCAGGGTCGTTTCGGACACAGATTTCTCCTCGGACTGGGAAAACGTGCGGGATCAGCCGACCAGCCGCATGGCCGATCGGCGATGGCGGGTGCGATAGCCGTCCGACTTCGCCTCCATCCGCGCCAGATTATGAACGGTCAGCCCGGCAATGCCACTGATCGCGTCGACCTGATCGGCGCCCAGCGTGAAGTCGTCGCCCAGAAAGACGCGGGCCGCCTTGCCATCGCCGATCGGCGCCCGCACGAACACCTCGCACCGCCCGCCCCGACTGCCGGACAGGATCGCCGCCAGCTTGGCCACGGCCTCGACCATCTCGATGTCCAGCACCAGCTCCATGCGCGACACGTTGGCGATCTCGCGGAACGGCTCCATCCGGCGCACGGTGACGCGCGGCGTTTCCTCGCCCGGCAGCCGATCCAGCTCGACATGCAGCAGCGCGCAATCGCCCTCGCGCGCCAGTTCCTCGATCTGCTTGCAGGCATCCTCGTCGAAACAGCTCGCCTGGAACTGGCCGCTCTGGTCGGAGAAGGTGGCGTTGGCATAGCGCGCGCCCCGCCGCGTCTCGCGCCAGCGCACATCTTCGACCATCGCCGCCATGATGCCCATCACCCGCCCTTCGGCATTGGGCATGCCCATCGGCTGGGAACAGATTTCGCCATAGCTTTTCGCGCCGCGCGCATCGGCCAGATGGCGGAAACGGTCGACCGGATGGGCCGAGAAATAGAAGCCGAACGCCTCCTTTTCCTGCGCCATCCGGTCCGACACGGTCCAGGCCTGATGCGGCGGGATACGGACGTCGGCATGGGCCGTCTCGACATCGCCGAACAGGCCGCCCTGCCCGCTTTCGCGCGCCTGCGCCGCGCTTGCCGCGACGCTCAACAGGGTTTCGGCCGCCGCATGGACACCCGCCCGGTCGGCATGGATGGTATCGAAGGCACCGGCTGCCGCCAGGCTTTCAAGCTGGCGTCGGTTGAGCAGGCGCGGCTCGATCCGGTCGGCCAGATCGTCCAGATGCTTGAACGGACCATTGGCTTCGCGCTCGGCAACCAGCTGCTCCATCGCCTTCTCGCCCACGCCCTTGAGGCCGCCCAGCGCATAGCGCACGGCAAAGCCCAGGCGCGGGTCATCACCCTCGAACGGCACCGCCTCGACGGTGAAGTCGGCCTCGCTCTGGTTGAGGTCGGGCGGCAGGCAGGTCATGCCCATGCGCCGCATATCGTCAACGAAGACGGTCAGCTTTTCGGTCAGATGGATATCGAACGCCATCGACCCGGCATAGAATTCCGCCGGATAATGGGCCTTGAGCCAGGCGGTCTGATAGGCGAGCAGCGCGTAGGCGGCGGCGTGCGACTTGTTGAAGCCATAGCCGGCGAACTTGTCGATCAAGTCGAACAGCTCGTTCGCCTTGGCCGGCTTGATGTCGCTCTTGGCACAGCCCTCGACGAAGCGCAGGCGCTGGGCGTCCATTTCCGCCTTGATCTTCTTGCCCATGGCGCGGCGCAGAAGGTCGGCGTCGCCAAGCGAGTAGCCGGCCAGGATCTGGGCGGCCTGCATCACCTGTTCCTGATAGACGAAGATGCCATAGGTTTCTTCGAGGATCGGCTTCAGCAGGATGTGCGGATATTCAATCTCTTCCTGGCCGTTCTTGCGGCGCCCGAACATCGGGATATTGTCCATCGGGCCGGGACGATAGAGCGACACCAGCGCGATGATGTCGCCGAAATTGGTCGGACGCACGGCCGCCAGCGTCTTGCGCATGCCTTCGGATTCCAGCTGGAACACGCCGACCGTATCGCCGCGCTGGAGCAGTTCATAGACCTTGGCATCGTCCCAGGCGAGCGTGTCGAGATCGACCGTGACACCGCGCCCCTTGAGCAGCTGCACCGCCTTTTGCAGCACCGACAGCGTCTTGAGGCCGAGAAAGTCGAACTTCACCAGCCCCGCGCCCTCGACGAACTTCATGTCGAACTGGGTCACCGGCATGTCGGATCGCGGATCGCGATAGAGCGGCACCAGCTGGCTCAGCGGCCGGTCGCCGATCACCACGCCGGCCGCGTGGGTGGAGCTGTGGCGCGGGAAGCCTTCCAGCTTCATCGCATAGTCGATCAGGCGCTTGACCTGATTGTCATTGTCATATTCCGCCTTGAACTCGGCAACGCCGTTCAGCGATCGCTCCAGCGTCCAGGGATCGGTCGGATGGTTGGGCACCAGCTTGGCGAGGCGATCGACCTGGCCATAGCTCATCTGCATCACGCGGCCGGTATCCTTCAGCACGGCGCGGGCCTTCAATTTACCGAAGGTGATGATCTGGGCGACATGGTCGCTGCCATATTTCTGCTGCACGTAGCGGATCACCTCGCCGCGCCGCGTTTCGCAGAAGTCGATATCGAAGTCGGGCATGGAGACGCGTTCCGGGTTCAGGAAGCGCTCGAACAGCAGGCCCAGTTGCAACGGATCGAGATCGGTGATGGTCAGCGCCCAGGCCACCAGCGATCCGGCACCCGAACCACGGCCCGGCCCCACCGGAATATCATGATCCTTGGCCCATTTGATGAAGTCGGCCACGATCAGGAAGTAGCCGGGGAAGCCCATCTGGATGATGATGTCCATTTCGAACTTCAACCGCTCGAAATAGGGCTGACGCGCCTCGTCCGCGATGATCCCGGCCTTCTCCAGCCGGGCTTCCAGCCCCGCGATCGACTGATCGCGCAGCATGATGCCCTCGCCCTCGATATCGCCAGCCAGGCTCGGCAGGATCGGCTTGCGCTTGGGCGCCATCACTGCGCAGCGCTGGGCCACGACCAGCGTGTTGGCCAGCGCCTCGGGCAGATCCTCGAACAGCCGCTTCATCTCCGCTGCCGGCTTCATCCAGGCGTCGGGCGAACTGGTGCGGCGATCGGGCGTCTCGACATAGGCGCCGTCGGCGATGCACAGCATCACGTCATGCGCCGCGTGGAATTCCGGCTCGGCAAAGCAGGTCGGGTTGGTCGCGACCAGCGGCAGATTGCGGTCATAGGCCAGGTCGAGCAGTTGCGGCTCCGCCTTGCCCTCGATCGGGTCGAGCCGGCGGCAGATCTCGACATAGAGCCGATCAGGGAACAAAGCCTGCAACCGGTCGGCGTAAGCGAGCGCAGCGTCGGGCTGATCCTCGGCGAACAGGCGGGCGATCGCCCCTTCCCCGCCGGCGGTCAGCGCGATCACGCCATCGGTCCGCCCCTCCAGCATGTCGAGCGTGACATGGGGCACTTCCTCCAGCGGCCGGTCGAGATGCGCCATCGACACGAGCGCACAGATATTGTCATAGCCGCCGGCATCCTGCGCATAGAGGGCGATCCAGTCATGCACCGCCGGCGCATTGGATGGCCGGCCCGGCCGCACCACGCCCAGCATCGCGCCGACGATCGGCTGCACGCCCTCGCCCTTGCAGCCATCGGAAAAGGCCATCGACCCATAAAGGCCGTTGCGGTCGGTGATCGCCGCCGCCGGAAAACCCAGGGCCTTGGCCTGCTTGGCGATCTTCTTGGGGTCGATCGCCCCTTCGAGCATGGTGAAGGACGAAAAGATGCGCAGCGGTACGAAGGCGGAATGAGACATCGCGGCAATCTAACGACGGCAGCGCCCGCGCGCCAGTCCCGCCCGGCGAAAAGCTGTGGACAAGATCACCACTTGTCGCTTGCCAAGGGCTGCGCTTGCTGATCCTATCGCGCCCAAAGAACGGGCCAGAGGATAGGCCAGAGAACAGGGAGCACGGTCATGTCGGACAGCAACCCGGTTTCCACCCCGCCCGGCATCGCCGATCGGGCCAAGGCGATCATCCTGCGCCCCAGGGACGAATGGACGGTGATCGAGGCCGAACCGGCCAGCATCGGCAGCATCTATACCGGCTATGCCATGATCCTGGCGGCGATCCCGCCGCTCGCCACCCTGATCGGCGGGCAGGTCTTTGGCCATGGCCTGTTCGGCATCAGCTGGCGCCCGCCGCTGATCGGCGCGGTCGGCATGGCGATCGCCCATTATGTCCTGTCGCTGATCGGCCTGGCCGTGCTGGCAATCATCATCAACTTCCTCGCCCCCAGCTTCGGCGGCCAGCGCGACAAGCTGAAAGCCTTCAAGATTTCCGCCTATTCGGCGACCGCCGGCTGGCTGGCCGGCATCTTCTCGCTGCTGCCGGGGCTGGGCATGCTGGGCCTGCTTGGACTTTACAGCCTCTATCTCCTCTATCTCGGCCTGCCGCGCCTGATGAAGGTGCCCGAACAGAAGGCGCTCCCCTATACCATCGTCACCATGGTCGCGGGCGCGCTGCTCTTCATTCTCGCCAGCCTGCTCGCCATGCCGTTCAGCGGCCTGTTCGGCGGCCATGCCGGGCCGGACGATATCAGCGCCGACATCATGGTGCCGGGCATCGGCAAGATTGATGTCGACAAGATGGACGCCGCCACCAAGCAGATGGAACAGGCCGCCAGGCGGATGGAGGAAGCAACCAGGAACGGCCGCTCCGCCGCCATCGCGCCCGATCTGCTGCAGGCGCTGCTGCCCGAGAAGATCGGCCGCTTCACCCGCACCGAGATGGAAAGCAGCGGCATGTCCGCCGGCGCCCATGCCTCCGCCCGCTACCGTGCGGGCGACGACGAGATCGAGCTGGAGGTGAACGACATCGCCGTGGCCGGCGCCTTTGCCGGGATCGGCGCGGCGCTCAACGTCCAATCGAACCGCCAGACCGCCAGCGGCTATGAGCGTACCCAGACGATCGACGGCCGCATTGTAACCGAGGAATGGGACAAGGACAGCCGTCACGGCAAATATGCCACCACGCTGGCCGACCGCTTCATGGTCGAGGCGGAGGGCACCGTCGCCGATATCGGGGAGTTGAAGGCCGCGGTGAACGCGCTCGATCTCGACCGACTGAGCGCGCTCGCCGCAAAATAGGCAATGTCATGAGGTCGCCCGCGTAACGAATTGCCAAGCTATCGGGCCTAGGTTAGGCGCCATCATGCGTTTATCCACGATCACCAACTGGGCCTATGGGGCCACCGTCCTGCTTACTCTGGCGTCGGGCACGACGATGCTGTTCGCGTCCGGCGCGGAACAGCGCGAGCGCGCCGCGGTCGCCCAGCGCGCCAGTTTCGACCAGTTGACCTCCACCCTGGAGGAGGATGTCTATCGCCTGACCGAACAGGCGCGCGGCTATGTGATTTCGGGCGATCCCAGCCATCTGGTCGTCTACCGCCGCGAGAAGGAAGCGCTGCGTTCCGTCGAGGACCGCATTAGGCATCTCAAGGATGCCGGCGCCAACGAGAATGAGCTGAACGCGCTGCGCCAGGCGATCCAGTGGGCCGACGCCCTGTCCGACGAACAGGATGTCGCAATCAAGGCGGCGCAGGCGGGCGATGACAAGACCGCCCGCACCATCCTCTTCGGCGACGAATATGGCCGCGAACTGGACCGGGTGGCAGCGCAGGTCGGCCGCTTCCAATATATGCTGGATCATCGCACCGACACGGCGGTGCAGGGCGCGACCGATAGCGCGCGCCAGTGGCGGACCATGTCGGAAATCATGCTGGGCGTCACCGCCCTGCTGTTCCTGTGCGTCCTCTATTTCGTGCTGAAGCAGCGCATCCTGCATCCGGTCGTGCGGCTGAGCGATGTCGTCACCCGCCTTGCCGCGCAGGATTTTGCCGCGATCCCGCCCGATTTCCCGCAGGTGGACGAGATTGGCGACATGGCGCAGGCGATCCGTATTTTCCGTGAAAATGGTCTGGAGCGGCAACGGCTGGAGCAGGAGCGCGATGTCGATCGCACCATGCGCGACCTGCTGTCGCGCATGACCCAGCGCCTGCAGGGCTGCGACAGCACCGCCGATCTGGTCGAGGTGGTGCGCCGTTTCACCCCGGAAATCACGCCCGATTTCCCCGGCCGCCTCTATATCCACGACATTCGCCGCAACATGATGCTGCAGGCCTGCGACTGGCTCGATCCCAAACAGTCGCGCAACGATTTCCCGGCCTCCGCCTGCTGGGCACTGCGACGCGGGCAGGTCCACAAGCCGCGCGGCGGCATGGTCGACATTGCCTGCGAGCATCTGGAAGGCGAAACCGCCATCCCGACCATCTGCATCCCGCTGGCGGCGCAGGGCGAAAGCATCGGTCTGCTCTATTTCGAACAGACCCGCGACATGGATGCCGAACATCTCGATCGGGCGGAAAAATATCTGGAGATGCTGGCGGAGAATATCGGCCTGGCGCTCGCCAATTTGCGCCTGCGCGATGCGCTGCGCGAAATGGCGATGGCGGACGCGCTGACCGGCCTGCCCAACCGCCGTCATTTCGACGCCATGTTCGAGGCGCTGGTGGACGAGGCGGAACGCAACCATGCCCCGCTCGCCTGCCTGATGGTCGACATCGACCATTTCAAGCGGTTCAACGACAGCTATGGCCATGATGCGGGCGACGCAGTGCTGCGCGCGGTCGGCGCGGTGCTGGGCGATTCGCTGCGCGAACAGGGTTTTGCCTTCCGCCTGGGCGGCGAGGAATTTGTCCTCCTGATGCCCGGCTTCACGCTGGAACAGGCGCTCACCCGCTCCGCCCAGATCCAGCAGCGCATCCGCGACCTGCGGGTCGAGCATCGCGGTCAGGAACTGGGGCCGATCACCGCCTCCTTTGGCCTGGCCGCCTGGCCCGACCATGGCGCCGCCGTCCGACTGGTCACCACCGCCGACGCCGCGCTGCTGCGTGCCAAGGGCGAGGGCCGCGACCAGATCATGGTCGCGGCCGCACGCGAGGGGCTGTTACCGGGCTGACGCCTCTTCCAGCCGCCCCTCGTGCAGGCGGACCACCCGGTCCATCTTTTCCGCCAGCCGTTCATTATGGGTGGCGACCAGAGCCGCCGATCCTTCGCCGCGCACCAGGCGCAGGAATTCGGCCAGCACCACGTCGGCGGTGCGCTCGTCCAGATTGCCGGTCGGCTCGTCCGCCAGCACCAGCGCCGGGCGATTGGCCAGCGCGCGGGCGACCGCGACGCGCTGCTGCTCGCCGCCCGACAACTGGCTCGGCCGATGGTCGAGCCGATGGCCCAGCCCCAGCGCCGTCAGCAGCGATTCCGCACGGGTCCGCGCCGCGTCCATGGTCGCGTCCTTGATCACCTGCGGAAGCACGACATTCTCGGTCGCGTTGAAATCGGGCAACAGGTGGTGGAACTGATAGACGAAGCCCAGCGCATCGCGGCGCAGGCGGGTACGCCCGTCATTGTCGAGCTTCGCCGCTTCCTCGCCGGCGATGCGGATCGATCCATCGAACCCGCCTTCCAGCAGGCCGACCGCCTGCAGCAGCGTCGACTTGCCCGAGCCCGATGGGCCGAGCAGCGCGACGATCTCGCCCGGCCCGACCGTCAGGTCGACGCCGCGCAGCACGTCGATGGTGACGCCGCCCTGGGTGAAGCTGCGGGAAAGGCCCGTGACCTTGAGGACATCATTCATAGCGCAGCACCTGGACAGGATCGGTATTGGCAGCCTTGAAGGCCGGATAGAGGGTGGCGAGGAAGCTGAAGACCAGCGCCATCAGACAGATGATGACGATCTCGACCGGATCGGGCTTGGACGGCAATTCTGTCAGGAAGCGGATCGAGGGATCCCACAGATTCTGCCCGGTCACGAACTGGATCACATTCACCACGCTCTGGCGGAAGAAGAGGAAGGTGAAGCCCAGCGCCATGCCGGCGACCATGCCCAGCGTGCCGATGGTGACGCCCACGGTCATGAAGATCTTCACCAACCCGCTCCGGCTCGCCCCCATGGTGCGCAGGATCGCAATGTCGCGCGTCTTGGCACGCACCAGCATGATCAGCGAGGACAGGATGTTGAACACCGCGACCAGCACGATGATCGACAGCACGACGAACATCGCCACCCGCTCGACCGCCAGCGCCTCGAACAGGCTGGCGTTCATCTGGCGCCAGTCCTGCACCACGGCGCGACCCGCGACCTTGGCCGCCAGCGGCTCCAATATCTGGCCAACCTTGTCGGCATTGACCGTCTCGACCTCGATCATGCTGACGACATCGCCCAGCAGCAGCAGCGTCTGCGCATCCTCGATCGGCATGACCACGAAGGCCTTGTCATAATCATAGACGCCGACCTCGAAGATCGCCGCCACCTGATAGGATATCTGGCGCGGCATCGTTCCGAACGGGGTCGCGCGGCCAGCCGGGTTCATGATGCTGATATGGTCGCCGACCTGGATGCCCAGATTTTCCGCCAGGCGAACACCAATGCCGACCTTCTCGCTATTGGCGGTCAGCGCGTTGAGATCGCCGGCAACCACCTTGCCCTTGAGCGTCGTGTTGCTGCGAATGTCGGGCACGGTCATGCCACGCACCAGCACGCCTTCCCCCCGTCCCTGATAGAGGCCGAGCAGGGGTTGCTCGATCAGCGGTGTCGCGCTGGTGACGCCCGGCGTCGCCTTCGCTTCCTTCAGCACATCGCGCCAGTCGGGCAGGCGCCCGCCATAGCCCTGTACCACGGCATGGCCGTTGAGGCCGACAATCTTGTCGAACAGCTCCGCGCGGAACCCGTTCATGACGCTCATGACGATGATGAGCGCGGCGACTCCGAGCATGACCGCGGCCAAGCTGATGCCGGCGACGAGGAAGATGAAGCCTTCCCCCTTGCCCGGCAGCAAATAGCGCTTGGCGATCATGCGTTCGTAGCGGGATAGAATCATGGTGGCGCGAATGGCCCTTCTGGTAGTGATGCGGCCGGTCTAGCAGGCTGAGCCTTAACGGCAAGGATTGCGGAATTGTTGCACACGGGACACAGGCCGATACAGAAAATCACAGAGCCCGGATTTTGCCCGTGACAGCAGGCTGCGCCAGTCATAGCAAGGCTCCCGAGGCACAGGCAAAAGGCCGTGGTTCAGGGATACTGCTTCCCACTTCAAGCTTAGGGGGCTGAGAAGTCGGTAGAGGCAGGCCAAGGGGGAGACGAGCAATCGTCCATTAAGTGCCCGGATCGCGAAAGCGGTCCGGGCACTTTTTTGTTCAGCGACTCTTGGGCGCCCTTCCCGCTTAACTTCGCACATTTCCCGCACATCTTGGCATTTTCGGATTCAAGACGGAAATTTTGTTACGCTTCCGTCGATTTTCTCCGCCCTCTTCTCGCCAGTTCAACGCGCGCGGGCGCTATAGGACAGGCGGCGCGATGCTTCCCCCTGCCCCCTCTTGAACAACGCAAAGAGCCAACCATATCAATCCCGTCCGGTCGCCACATGGGGCCGGGCGCAAGCATAGGCCGGACGCCGAAGACCGGGTCCGGCAGGATCATTTTGCTCTGTTGGAGATTATGAGCATGCGTGGTTTCGACCTTACCCCCTATCGCCGCTCGACCGTCGGCTTCGATCGTCTGTTCGACCTGATCGAGAATAATGCCCGTCTGGCGCAGGGCGACAATTACCCGCCCTTCAACATCGAACGCCTGGCCGAGGACCGCTATCGCGTGACCCTGGCCGTCGCCGGCTTCCGCCCCGAGGAAATCGACATTACCGCCCAGCAGAACCTGCTCCAGGTGATCGGCCGCAAGGATGAGACCAACGCCGACCGTTCCAAGTTCCTGCATGTCGGCATCGCCAATCGCAGCTTCGAACGCCGCTTCGAACTGGCCGATTTCGTCCGCGTCGAAAAGGCGGACCTGGCCGACGGCCTGCTGGTGATCGAACTGGTGCGCGAAGTGCCCGAAGCGATGAAGCCCAAGAAGATCGCCGTGAATGGCGGCCATCTGGTCGACATCAACAAGGATCGCGACGCCGCCTGATCCGGCCACCCGAAACAAGCACAGGGCGCGACCGCAAGGTTGCGCCCTTCTTGCTACCCGCCGTTCAGCGCACCTGCTGCGGCGGCGGCATCGGTATCGCACTGATCGCGACATTGCCGAACATCACCAGCCCCGCGACGATCATCAGCACCCCGCGCTTGCGGTCGCCGCGCTTCACGATCGCGTAAATTCCCCCGCCGGTCAGCAGGATACCCGCCAGCATCAATATCGAAAGGATCATGCCCGCCATGGGCCAGTCCATAGGCGCCTAGCTGGACTGTGGCAATTGGCGGCCCATACCCCTATGAGGCGCGCAGAAACGAATCACCCCAAGCCGCAGGGGAACGCACCCATGAAAATCGCCATCGCTTCCGATCATGCCGCCGTCGACCTGAAGGCCGAACTTGCGCTATGGTTGCGCGACGAGGGCCATGAGGTCGCCGACCTCGGCCCGGCCACCGCCGACCGCGTCGATTATCCCGATTTTGGTTACAAGCTCGCGACCGCCGTCGCATCGGGCGAAGCGGAACGCGGCATCGCGCTCTGCGGTTCGGGCATCGGCATCTCGATCGCCGTCAATCGCAACCCGGCCTGCCGCTGCGCTCTGGTCGGCGAACCGCTGTCGGCCGCGCTGTCGTGCGAGCATAATGACGCCAACGTCCTGGCCATGGGTGCGCGCCTGACCGGCGTCGACATGGCCAAGGCCTGCGTCACCGCCTTCCTCACCACCGAGTTCGGCGGTGGCCGCCATGCCGGCCGCGTCGAGAAACTGTCCCAGCCCGCGCTCTGAAAGGACTTGAGATGAGCACCGAAACCCTCACCCAGCCCAACCTGTCGGACATTCGTTCGGAAGGCTATTTCACCGCAGGCCTGGCCGCTGCCGATCCGGCCGTGTTCGCCGGCGTTGCCCAGGAACTGAAGCGCGAGCAGACCCAGATCGAGCTGATCGCGTCGGAAAATATCGTGTCGCAGGCCGTGCTCGAAGCGCAGGGCAGCGTCTTCACCAACAAGTACGCCGAAGGCTATCCGGGCAAGCGCTATTATCAGGGCTGCGCCCCGTCGGACGTGGTGGAACAACTTGCCATCGACCGCGCGAAGGAACTGTTCGGCTGCCAATTCGCCAACGTCCAGCCCCATTCGGGCGCGCAGGCCAATGGCGGCGTCATGCTGGCGCTGGTGAAGCCCGGCGAAACCATCATGGGCCTGTCGCTCGACGCCGGTGGTCACCTGACCCACGGTTCCAAGCCCAGCATGTCGGGCAAGTGGTTCAACGCCGTGCAATATGGCGTGCGCGAAGACACCCATCTGATCGACTATGACGATGTCGAACGTCAGGCGATCGAATGCCAGCCCAAGCTGATCATCGCCGGCGGCAGCGCCTATCCGCGCCAGATCGACTTCGCCCGCTTCCGCGCGATCGCGGACAAGGTCGGCGCGCTGTTCATGGTCGATATGGCCCATTTCGCCGGCCTGGTCGCCGGTGGCGCCCACCCCTCGCCCTTCGGCCATGCCCATGTCGTGACCACCACCACGCACAAGACGCTGCGCGGCCCGCGTGGCGGCATGATCATGACCGATGACGAGGCGATCGCGAAGAAGATCAATTCGGCGATCTTCCCCGGCCTTCAGGGCGGCCCGCTGATGCATGTCATCGCCGCCAAGGCGGTCGCCTTCGGCGAAGCGCTGCAGCCCGAATTCAAGACCTATGCCCAGGCGATCGTCACCAATGCGAAGGCACTGGCCGGCAAGCTGGAGCAGCGCGGCCTGGCCGTGGTCTCGGGCGGCACCGACACCCACCTCGCCCTCATCGACCTGCGCCCCTATGGCATTTCGGGCAAGGATGCGGACGAGGCGCTGGAGCGCAGCTTCATCACCTGCAACAAGAATGGCGTGCCAGGTGACCCGCTGCCGCCGACCAAGACCAGCGGCATCCGCGTCGGCTCGCCGGCCGGCACCACCCGCGGCTTCGGCGTCGCCGAGTTCGAGGATATTGGTGACATGATCGCCGACGTTCTGGAAGGGCTGCGCGACAATGGCGAACATGGCGATGCCGCCGTCGAAGCCAGCGTCCGCGAACGTGTCGCCGCGCTCTGCGCCCGCTTCCCCATCTATCAGGGGTAAGCCCGCTTGCGCTGCCCTTTCTGCGCCCATGAGGACAGCCAGGTGAAGGACAGCCGGCCGACGGAGGATGGCAATGCCATTCGCCGTCGCCGGCAGTGCGAAGCCTGCGGCGCGCGCTTCACCACCTTCGAGCGCATCCAGTTGCGCGACATCTGGGTGGTGAAGAGCGAAGGCCGCAAGGAAGCGTTCGAGCGCGACAAGCTGGCCCGCTCCATCGGCATCGCCTGCCGCAAGCGGCCGATCGACCCGAGCCGGATCGAGAAGCTGATTTCGGGCATCCAGCGCCAGCTGGAAACCAGCGGCGAAAGCGAGATCCCGGCGCGATCGATCGGCGAGATGGTGATGGAGGGGCTCAAACGCCTCGACAGCGTCGCCTATATCCGCTTCGCCAGCGTCTACAAGGACTTCACCGACGCCCGCGACTTCGAGGATTTCGCCAGCACGGTGAAGGAGGTCGGGAGTGAGTGAGGGGCCATCCCCTCATTCGCCTTAGCCAGCCCTTTCCACATCCGTTCGTCCTGAGTAGCCATTGAGCGAAGTCGAAATGGCGTATCGAAGGACCGCGTGATGAGCTTTCATACCTATATGCTGCGATGCGCGGACGGCAGCTACTATCTGGGCCATACCGATAATCTGGAATTGCGGTTGGGCCAGCATCATTCCGGTGAAGTCGCCGGCTACACCCAGCGCCGACGTCCCGTAACCCTGGTCTGGAGCGAGGCGTTCGGGACCAGGGACGAAGCCCTTGCCGCAGAACAGCAGATTAAGGGCTGGTCGCGAAAGAAGAAGGAAGCGCTGATCGCTGGTGATTGGGACGCCATCCGGTTGGCGTCGCGCAAATCCTTCGATACGGGGCTTCGACAGGCTCAGCCGCTACTCAGGACGAACGGTGAAATGAATAACGAAATCTCCCCCCTCCCCCCCGTCATCGTCCTGGTCCGTCCGCAGCTGGGCGAGAATATCGGCAAGGCGGCGCGGGCGATGCTGAATTTCGGGCTGACCGAGATGCGGCTTGTCTCCCCGCGCGACGGCTGGCCCAATCCCGATGCCGGTCCGGCGGCGGCCGGCGCGGACTTCATCCTGGACAAGGCGCAGGTCTATGAGACGCTGGCCGATGCGGTCGCCGACTGCGCCCATGTCTATGCCACCACCGTGCGCAAGCGCGGCGTCACCAAGCCGGTGGTCACGCCCGAGGAAGCTGCGCAGGAGATCCATGCCGCACAGGGCCGCTGCGCCTATGTGTTCGGGCCGGAACGGTCGGGGCTGGAGACCGAGGATGTGGCGCTCGCCCGCAAGATCCTGACCGTGCCGATCAATCCGGAATTCGGCTCGCTGAACCTCGCCCAGGCGGTCATCCTGTGCGCCTATGAATGGTCCAAGCAGGCCAATCTGGCACAGCCGACCGTGACCGAGCTGGGCGAGCCCGCGCCGCAGGAGGAGCTGGAAGGCATGATCCTGCAGCTGAACACGCTGTTGGAGAAGGTCGGCTATTTCTTCCCGCCCGACCGCGCACCCGCGACCAAGCTGACGCTGCGCAACCTGCTTACCAAGCCGGGCTGGAACCATCTGGAGGTGCGCACGCTCCGCGGCGTGCTGTCGCACCTCAACCGACCGCGGGAGCGTTAACCCCGCGTGCGGTCATACTCGGCCATTTCATAGGCGATCGAGGCTTCGACTAGTTGCTCCCACAGGTCCGCGATCACGTCGCCGGGCGCACCCAGCCGTTCGGCCTCCGCACGGGCATTGTCGATCACCTGGCGCTTGCGCGCCTCGTCGCGCACGGCGCTGCGATCCGGCTTGATGCGGGCGGCGGCGCGCATATGGGCGAAACGCTGGTCAAGCAGGGCGACGAGCTGGCGGTCGAGGGCGTCGACACCGGCGCGCACCTCGGTCATGCTGGTATAGTCTTCGGGCTTCATGGCCGCCGGATTAGGCCGCGCTCCGCGACCTGTCGAGGCCCCAGTGGCGACAGATGTCTGCGCTTGACATAAGAACCGACCTTCTCCATAGGCGCGCCTTCGCGATTGGCCCCGCATCCCGGTGAAGCGGCGGCCCTGTCCCTGAAATATGGAAACAGGCGATGACCGGGAAGCCTTCGCCCTCCGCTTGCTGCGGACCTCGGTTCATCGGATCCGGAGGGCGGATAACGTAGTATGCAGTTGTAAGGAATTAGGTATGTCGAAGCGCTCTAGCGCCAAGTACAAGCTCGACCGTCGCATGGGCGAGAACATCTGGGGTCGCCCGAAGAGCCCGGTCAACAAGCGCGAATATGGCCCCGGTCAGCACGGCCAGCGCCGCAAGGGCAAGATGTCGGACTACGGCATCCAGCTGCGCGCCAAGCAGAAGCTGAAGGGCTATTACGGCGACATCACCGAGAAGCAGTTCAAGAAGAACTATTTCGAAGCCAGCCGCATGAAGGGCGACACCGGCCAGAACCTGATCGGTCTGCTGGAGCGCCGCCTGGACGCCGTCGTGTACCGCGCCAAGTTCGCGCCGACCATCTTCTCGGCTCGTCAGATCGTTTCGCACGGCCACATCTATGTGAACGGCGTGAAGTGCAACATCGCCTCGCGTCTGGTGAAGCCGGGCGACGAAATCACCCTGGGCAAGAAGGCGCAGGAAATGGCGCTGGTTCTCGAAGCGCAGAGCCTGCCCGAGCGTGACATCCCCGACTATGTCGCCCCCGACGGCGCCACCAAGGTCACCTATGTCCGCGTTCCGACGCTGGACGAAGTGCCCTACCCGGTGAAGATGGAACCGAATCTGGTCGTCGAATTCTATTCGCGCTAATCGGTCCTTCCGGACAGAATTTGGAGAAGGGCGGCCCCGCAAGGGACCGCCCTTTTTCTTTTGGCCTTTTTCCTTGGCCGGTGCCTCGCCTGGACGCAGGACAAAAAAAGGGAGGCCCGAAGCCTCCCCTTTCCTTTTCCTATTTCCCCGCCTGCAGCAGGAAGTCCGCACTCTGCTGGAGCATGTCGGCCCGCGCATCGCTGTCGTCCAGGTCATGCGCCAGCCCATCATAGACCACCAGCCGACTACGCTTGCCCGCGCCTTCAAGTTTGGACTGCATGATCCTTGCCTGGGTGATGTCGACATTATTGTCGTCCGTGCCATGGAACATCAGCACCGGCGCCTGGAATTCGGCGGCATGATTGGCCGGCGATGCATTGGCCGCCTCCGGGCCCGTGCCCAGCATCTTGCGATCTTCCAGATAGGTCGCCGAATAACGGCTGCGTCGCAGCATGTCGCTGATGTCGGTGACCGGCGCGATAGCCACCACCGCCTTGAACAGCTTGGGGTCGATCGCCTGCGCCTGCAGCGCCGCATAGCCGCCATAGGACCAGCCCAGGATGGTCAGTCGGGCAGGATCGGCAATCCCCTGCTGGACCAGCCAGCGTCCCGAATCTGCCACGTCGCCGACGGCCGCCTTCCAGGAACGGAAGGCATTGCCCATCAGCCAATTCTCGCCAAAGCCGAAAGACCCCCGAAATTGCGGCTGGATAACGGCGAAGCCACGCGCCGCATAATATTGCACCAGCCAGTCGAAACCCCATTCGTCGCGCGATTCCGGTCCACCATGGGGCATGACGATCGCCGGCAGCCCCTTGGCGTCCTCCTTGCCGGGCGGCAGGGTCAGATAGGCGGGAATGACGGTTCCGTCCTGCGCCTTGTACTGGATCGGCTTCATCGCCGCGAGCGCGTGTCCGGCCAGTTCCGGTCGATCAGGCATGATCGGCGACAATTTGCGCGCAGCCTTGTCATACAGATAATATTGCCCCGGATCGACGTCGCTGCCGGCCCAGACCAGTGCTCTCTGCCCGTCGGCGCTGAGATCGCCAATATGGACGGACTTGCCGCCCAGCGCCTTGCCGAGCGATTTGACCATCGCCAGCACCGCCGGATCGAAATAGTCCGTATGGCGATAATCATCGACATAGCTGACGCCAACGACGCGCTGGTCGCGCCCGGTCTTGACCAGACCAGCAACATCGACGTTCGGATTGGCGTAGACCAGCGTCTTTTCCAGGCCGGGATCCAGTTGCACCGCCATCAGCGCAAAACGCCCCTCCTTGCGCTCGAAGCCATAGGCAATATTCTTGGCCGGATCGACCGCAACGGGCCTGAAGCCTGTTTCCGACTGCCAGTCATATGTGGAAAGCTGGCGCCAACCGCCCCCATCGGCACCACGGTACAGATATTTGAACTGGCTGGTGACATAGCCGGTGTCCTTGCGGTCCCACAGGCCCATGACGCGTACATGGCCAAGCCCATCGGTAATGAAGTCGAACGCGTTCTTCTCGGGCGCCTCGACCCGCCGTGACGTTCCGGTGCGACTGTCGATCCGGTCGACCCCCAGCCCTTCGGCCTTCTTCTCGATCAGGCTGCCGGCCTTGGCTTCAGGCACATAGGAACGCGTCATGAGGATCGCGCCGTCCTCGCCGGGAAGATAATCGAGCACCTCGCCGCCGCGCAGGTCATAGCCCAGAGCATTCTCGCCCCGTTTTTGGCTCAACCCCTTGATATTGCCGCCTTCCGCATCAACCGCCACGACATTGCTGGATGTGTAGACATTGTCGCCATAGCGTTGCGTGCTGAAAATGTTGCAGCTCAGGCGCGCTGCCCCGATCCAGTCGCAACTCGTCAGATATTCCGGCTTTCCACTGCCTGAAAGAACGGCCTTGGGTTCCGCTCCCTCCTGCGCGTTCAGCACATGGACACGCGTCGTCCGGCCCGGTCCGGCGGCGACCAGCGCAATCTTATCGCCATCGGCGGACAGGCTGGCCGAAATCACGGTTTCCCGCGCGCCAAATGCCTTGGCCAGTGCATCGGGTTCGGCATGGGCCATCGCCGACAGCGACGACATGGCCAGCAGCGCACCCAGGCGCGCCGCATTCAACTTATTATGCATGCTGGAAAAATACTCCCCCCAAATTCCCCGGATCAATTGCTAACCAAGTGCAACAAATGTGACAATCGGCATTTCTTGCCCTCGGCCCGTGGCGGTGGCATCAGGCGCATTCCATAAAGACAAGGGTTCCTTCCATGCGCAGCTCCGTCGCGGCGATCGCCGCCGTTCTCGCCCTTTCCGCTCCTGCCCTGACGCCCGCCGTCGCGCTGGCCGCCCCCGCCGCCAAGAGCGACGCCGCCCCCTCGATCGACACGATGAAGCGGCTGGTGAAGGAGCTTTCGTCCGACGCCTATGAGGGCCGCGCGCCCGGCACCGTGGGCGAGGAAAAGACGCTGGCGCTGCTGACCGCGGAGTTCGAGAGACTGGGCCTCAAGCCCGGCAACAAGGGCAGCTGGTTCCAGGACGTGCCGCTGGTCGAGATCACCGCCAAGAATGTCTCACCGCTGAGCTTCACGGGTGGCAAGACCCCGATCACCGCCGCCTATGGTCCCGAGATGGTGATCGGCACCTATCGCACCACCCAGCCCCGGATCGAGGTCAAGGACAGCCCGGTCGTGTTCGTCGGCTATGGCATCAACGCCCCGGAAAAGGGCTGGAACGACTATGCCGGCCTGGACGTGAAGGGCAAGACCGTGCTGATCCTGGTCAATGACCCGGATTATCAGACGCCGGGCCTGACCGGCCCGTTCAACGGGCGCGCCATGACCTATTATGGCCGCTGGACCTACAAGTTCGAGGAAGCCGCGCGTCAGGGCGCCGCCGCCGCGATCATCATCCACGACACCGAACCGGCCGCCTATGGCTGGAACGTCGTCCAGTCGAGCTGGACCGGGGCGCAGCATGTCGCCGACAATCCGGGCGGGAATGCCGACCAGTCGGCCGCGATCGGCTGGATCCAGAAGGACAAGGCCGCCGCCCTGTTCGCCGACGCGGGCCTCAACCTCGACCAGCAGATGGCCGCCGCCAAGCAGAAGGGCTTCAAGGCCGTGCCGCTGGGCGCGATCAAGGCCAATGTCTCGTTCGACAATGACCTGCGCAAGCATGCGTCGAAGAATGTCGTCGCCCTGCTGCCGGGCAAGACCCGCCCCGACGAATATGTGCTCTACAGCGCGCACTGGGATCATCTGGGCCATTGCCAGGCCGCGCCCGACGGCGACGATATCTGCAACGGCGCGGTCGACAATGCCACCGGCACCGCCGCGCTGGTCGCCCTGGCCCAGGCCAATGTTAAGGCTGGCCCGTCCGACCGCAGCCAGGTGTTCCTGGCCGTCACCGGCGAGGAATCGGGCCTGCTGGGTTCGGCCTATTATGGCAACAACCCGGTCTTCCCGTTCAGCAAGACCGTCGGCGGCGTCAACATGGATGCCTTGAGCGTCGCCGGCCTCGCCAAGAATGTCGTCGTCATCGGCAAGGGCAAGTCGCAGCTCGACGCCTATCTCGACCGCGCGCTGGGCGCGCAGGGCCGCGTCGCGACGCTCGAGCCGACCCCGGAAAAGGGCTATTATTACCGTTCCGACCATTTCAGCTTCGCCAAGCATGGCCTGCCGATGCTCTATTTCGAGGGCGGCGAGGATCTGGTGAAGGGCGGCACCGCCGCCGGCATGGCCGCAGCCGAGGATTATACCGAGCATCGCTATCACGGCCCCAAGGACGAATATGATCCCAATTGGGACTGGACCGGCGTCGCCGCCGACCTGAAGCTCTATTATGATGTCGGCCGGGCGCTCGCGAACACGACCGACTGGCCCAACTGGGTCGATGGCGACGAATTCCGCGCCATCCGCGACAAGGACCGCGCGGGCAAATAAGCATCGTCAAGGCCGGGGACAGCATGGGGCGCTGTCGCCGGCCTCATCCGATGGCGCAAAGGTTCAGCGCGGGTTCAGCGCTTGGGGCTGACCTTGCCCCGTCCTGTAGGAGCAACGCCATGCGCATAACCCTTGCCCTGCCCAGCCTGTTTCTGACCGCCCTCGCCCTGCCGGCCGCGCTGCCCGCGCAAATCGCGCCCAAGACAGAGCCGACCGCACCGCCCGGCCCGGTCAATGTCCGGGTCGAGCCTCGCCCCTCGGGCGACTATGAACTGGACCGGGCGCGCGAGGACATACGCGACGGACGCAAGAGCGGCACGCTCAGCAGGAAACAGGCGCGCGCGCTCCGCCGCGAGGCCGACCGCGCCGACGCCCAGGCCGATCGCAGCGCCCGCGATGGCCTCAGCTACTCAGAACAGCGCGAAATCGACATGCAAGGCCGCGCCCTCCAGAGCCTGACCCAAGCCCAGCGCAGCCAGCCGGGCGGGAAGCGGCCTTAGAGCTTGAAGGGTGGGGAGCGGACTGGTGGGATTTGGGCATATGACCGGCGATAGCTGACCTTACGCAGTAAAATCGTCCGGCAAAAATCGCCCTTTCAGCCCCTAGCGCTTCTTTGGCCACCACCAAAACTTGATGATGGTGTCGTTGCTGCCAAAGCTCACGCCGAAGTCAGCGTGATCAACAGATATATCCCTCACCGCATCTGAGAAATTGGTTATATCTTCTGATCTGAGCGGCATGACAAAAGCATCAGCGGCGAGGCCAATGGAACCGCTTTCATCAAGATCGTTGGCAAGGCGGAGTTTGGCAGGAACATCGAGCCGGAAGTCGTGATTGCCGAAGATGCGATCTGCTTCCACCTCTTGGGGACCAGTTAGCGAGATAGTTCGATGAGTAGGGCTAGTCGCACTCGACAGAATACCAAACAGTTCGATTAGGCTTGCGCAGCCTTCTTGATCTGCCGTGAAGTGCCAACCGTGATACATCTTCGGAGCCTTGCGGTAGCGCCAAAGGCTAATGCGTCCTTCTTGCTGCCATGACCCGACTGCTTCTTCCATGTGGGTATGGTAGCAGGCAAACGACGGCTTTCCATCAGATTTCGTCATTCAGCCTTCACCTTGCCATCGGCATAAGCGGCCGGTTTAAGAGATGAGAATCATCTGACGGAGCGACCAAGAATGCTAGTCAGCCGCCAAAGCCCGACATCGTCATTGCGAGCGTAGCGAAGCAATCCATCTCGCGCCGGTGGATTGCTTCGCTACGCTCGCAATGACGGAAGATGGTCACAACTTCCCCCCTCACTGCCCCGCCGGGGCATAGGTCCAGTTCTGGGCATTGCTGCCGTCCATCATCGCGGTTTCGGCCATCAGCAGGCGGCCTTCGCGCCAGTAGCGGATGCGCTGGGGATAATCATGGTCGGGATTGGCGAAGCTGATGTCGCGCACGCCCTGCTCCAGCACGGGGAAGATCGTCTCCTTGCCGCCCTCCGGCGCGGCATGCAGCGTCAGCGTTCCGTCCGCCGCGCGCACGATCCTCATCACCTCCCAGCTTTGCAGGCTTTCGCCCCGCCCGCTGCGCCCCATGCCGATCATCACCCCGCCGCGCGGCAGCGACCACAGTTCCTCGGTCCAGCGGTCGCCCCGTTCCTGCTGCCATTCGCCGGTCAGCCATTCGGGCAGGTCCGCCGCCTGCACCAGCGGCGCCCCGCCCAGCATCAGTGCCGCCAGCATGATCGATACGCTCTTCTTCACCCGCTACACCCTCTGTCCAGACCCGCGCCCCTGCGCTATGGAGCGCGCAACATCTCTCCCGCTATCTCGGACCGGCCAGCGCGCCGGGCAAGGACAAATCTATGACTTTTCGCATGCCTGCCGAATGGGCGCCGCACGACTGGACCTGGATCGGCTTCCCGACCAACCCGGAAGAATGGCCCGGCGCCTTTGACGGTGCCCGCCGCCAGATCGCCGATTTCGCCAGCGCGCTCCATGCCGATGGCAAGGGTGAAGAGGTGCGTCTGGTGGTCGCCAATGAGGCGGATGCCGACGCTGCGCGAGCGCTGGTCGCGCCGGGCGTCACCATCGCCGTCCACCATCTGGGCGACGTATGGCTGCGCGACACCGCACCGATCGCCGTGCTGAACGGCGCTGGAGACCGTGCATTGGTCGATTTCGGCTTCAACGGCTGGGGCGGCAAATATCAGATGCCCGGTGACGAGGATATCGGCGCGCGCCTCGCCGCGACCACCGGCATGGCGACCTCGACCCAGAATTGGGTGTTCGAGGGTGGCGCGATCGATACCGACGGCACCGGCCTGTTCGTGACGACCAAGCAATGCCTGCTCAACCCCAATCGCAACCCGGACCTCGATCGCGGCAAGATCGAGACGCTGCTGGCCGGCGCGCTCGGCCTGTCCGACATGCTGTGGCTGGGCGATGGCCTGCTCAACGACCATACCGACGGCCATGTCGACAATCTCGCCCGCTTCGTCGCGCCGGGCAAACTGGCGCTGCCGATCGCGACCACGCCGGACGATCCCAATACGGCCATTTATGCCGACGCCCGCGCCCGCGCCAAGGCGCATGGCGTGGAGGTGGTCGACATCCCCTCGCCCGGCCTGGTGCTGGTCGATGGCGAAGCGATCCCCGCCAGCTACATGAATTTCTATGTCGGCAATGCCGCCGTCATCGTCCCCATCTATGGCCAGCCCAATGATCAGGCGGCGCTCGACGCCTTCGCCCCCTTCTTTCCGGGGCGCCAGATCATCGGCTTGCGCAGCGACGCGATCCTGTCGGGCGGCGGCAGCTTCCATTGCTGCAGCCAGCAGATGCCCTCGCTGGTCTAAGGGTTAGTCCCCCGTTGCGGGGATGCTCATGCAGGCGCAATTTCCGGGCCGGGCGACGCAGCATCGCCCGGCTTCAGGAGCATTGCCCCATGTTTCGTCCGATCCTTGCCACTTTACTGATCCTGCTTGGCGCCAGCGCCGGCACCGCCCAATTGCCCAGCATCGTGGGCATGGGCGCTGAAAATGCCGCCGGCGTGCTGGGCTATTGCGTCAAGAACCGGCTCGTCGATGCGACCAGCGCCAATGCCGTGCTGGACAAGCTGAACAAGAAACCGGGCGTGAAGGGCTCGGGCGCCTTCAAGTCCGGCGAGACCGGCATCATCCATGCCGGCAAGAAGGACATTTCGCTCGACAGCCTGAAGGGCGATGCCAAGGGCAAGATGTGCTCCATGGTGCTCAAGCAATCGGCTTCCCTGCTATAGGCGCTTCCCGGTAGCGCGGCGGCGCCATAGCCCCTATATCGCGCGGCGAACCCATCATGGAGTGATGAATGACCCGCGTGACCGTCGCCGCCCTGCAGCTCGCCTTTTCGGACGACATGGCCGACAATATCGCCATGGTTGCCGATCATGTGACCAAGGCCGCCGCCCGCGGCGCGAAGATCATCCTGCCGCCCGAACTGTTCGAGGGCCATTATTTCTGCCGGCAAGAGGACGAGGCGCTGTTCGACCGCGCCCAGCCGACCGACCAGCACCCCGCCGTGCAGGAAATGCGCAAGCTGGCCAAGGATCTGGGCGTCTATATCCCGACCAGCTATTTCGAGCGGGACGGCCATCATTATTACAACTCGCTCGCCATGATCGATGATGAGGGCGAGATCATGGGCGTCTATCGCAAGAGCCACATCCCCGACGGTCCGGGCTATGAGGAAAAATATTATTTCCGCCCCGGCAACACCGGCTTCAAGGTGTGGCCGACCAAATATGGCACCGTGGGCGTCGGCATCTGCTGGGACCAATGGTATCCCGAAACCGCCCGCTGCATGGCGCTGATGGGCGCCGAAATGCTGTTCTACCCGACCGCGATCGGCTCCGAACCCTATGATGCGGAGCTGGACACCAGCCGCATGTGGCGCCGCGCGATGATCGGCCATGCGGTCAGCAACTGCATGCCGGTGATCGCCGCCAACCGCATCGGCGAGGAAGAGGGCCAGAAATTCTACGGCCACAGCTTCATCAGCGACGAATGGGGCGATTTCCTCGCGGAGTCCGACGCCAGGGACAATGGCGCGCTGGTCGCCACGCTGGACCTTGCCAAGGCGAAGATCCACCGCGCCGGCATGGGCTTCTTCCGCGATCGCCGCCCCGAACTTTACGGCCGCATCGCGCAGGATATCTGATGGCGCGCCGCAACCCGGCCCGGATCGGCTGATGTCGTCGATCCTGGTCTATATCGCCGCCGCCCTGGCCGAAATCGCCGGTTGCTTCGCTTTCTGGGCCTGGCTGCGGATGGACAAGTCGATGCTGTGGCTGATCCCCGGCACGGGGTCGCTGCTGCTCTTCGCCTGGCTGCTGACCCTGGTCGACGCGGCGGCGGCCGGGCGCGCCTATGCCGCCTATGGCGGCGTCTATATCAGTTCGGCCCTGCTCTGGCTCTGGCTGGTCGAAGGCGTGCGACCGGACCGCTGGGACATGGCCGGCGTGGCGCTCAGCCTGGTCGGCGCGGGCGTCATCCTGTTCGGCCCGCACCGCGCCTAGAGCATGATCCGTTCATACTGAATCGGATCATGCTCTGTTTGCCTTTTTGTTTTCCGCATTTTCCGAGCCAGCAGATGATGCCATCTGCTTCGAAAATGCTCTAATTGGCGGACGTCAGCCCCGCCAGTTCGACCGCCCGCGCAAATACCGCCTCGAACATCTCCGCCGTCAGCCGGTTGGTATTCTGGTTGTAGCGCGAACAATGATAGCTATCGATCAGCATCCGCCCGTCGGGCATGCGATGCTCCGCGCCATGGGCAAAACGCGCCTTGGGCAACTTGCCGCCAAGCACCTTCACCGCCGACTGATGGGCGATCTCGCCCAGCGCGACGAAGGTCCGCGCGCGCGGCAGTTGCGCCACGCCATCGGCCAGGAAGGGGCGACAGGCATGGACTTCGGCCGGCACCGGCTTGTTCTGCGGCGGCAGGCAGCGGACCGAATTGATGATGATCGCGTCGCGCAGTTCCAGCCCGTCATCGACCCGCGCCTCATAATTGCCCTGCGCCAGGCCGAACTTCTTGAGCGTGGCGAAGAACAGCTCGCCCGCGACATCGCCGGTGAAGGGGCGGCCGGTGCGGTTCGCGCCCTGCTTGCCCGGCGCCAGGCCGATGATGCCGATCCGCGCCATCGGATCGCCAAAGGCGGGCACCGGCGCGTTCCACCAGTCGGGATGTTCCGCCCGGCATTCCGCGCGCAGCGCGACCAGGCGGGGGCAGAGCGGACAGTCGCGAGGCGGTTCGCTTGAAAGGGGACTTTGCAGGATCATGGCGCTCAGATAGGCGCTGCACCATGCCGGACACAAGCCGCCACCTTTATGCCCTCTCGATCGGGTCGAACCGGCCGCTCTCCGCCCGGCTGACGCCGCCGCGCCTGCTGGCCGAAGCGGTGCGCCGGATCGGCGCGGTGGGCGATGTCATTGCCCTGTCCCCGACGATCGAGACGCCGCCGCTCGGCCCCTCGCGCCGCCGTTTCGCCAATGCCGCGCTGCTGGTCGACAGCGCCCTCCCCCCGCTCGCCATGCTGGCCGCGCTGCAGGGCATCGAGACCGGCCTTGGCCGCCGCCGCTTCCAGCGCTGGGGCGCGCGCCGGCTCGACATCGACATCATCCTCTGGTCGGGCGGCCGCTGGCGCAGCCGCGACCTCACCATCCCACACCCCGCCTTTGCCCAGCGCGACTTCGTCCTGCGCCCGCTCGGCGCCATCGCACCCGACTGGAAATGCCCGCCTTCCGGGCAGAGCGTGCGGCATCTGCATGCGCTTTTGCGAAAAGCGACATATCATCGTGCCACAAGAGGTTGACCAGCCGCCCGCGCGCCACTAGTGCGAGCGGTCTCGACAGGGGGTCCATAGCTCAGTCGGTAGAGCAACTGACTTTTAATCAGTAGGTCGCTGGTTCGAACCCAGCTGGACTCACCACCGGAACCCTTGAAAACAAAGGGTTTATCAATCGAGCGGCAAGCGCCTTTCGACATTGGTTTCGACCGTCATTTCGACAAATTCGGGATGTTCGCGGCCTGTTCTTGCGTGCCAAACGGCCGGTCGTCGCCCCAGTTCGGCGGCCGTTTCATGAGTCGCGTCGCGGTGATCCCTGCGCCTGACCCAGCCTCACAAGATCGATCAGCTTCTCAGCTTCATCGTCTGTCCACCGCCCACCCATGAGCTCTGACCGGGCGCGCTCGAAGTGGCTGGGGCGGCGCCCGTTCAGATCGATCGGATGTCCGCCATCGTCTATCTCGATCGTCATGCAACCCGCCCGCGTCCACACCGTCACCGTGGCCATCGCTATGCCTTTCTGTCGGTGGCATGCGGCATCGCCGGCAGCGGTTTTCCATAAACCGGCTCGCCAGCCGCCTGCCGGCGCTGGATCTCTTTCATTCGAGCCAGGATCGCTTCCGAGCGCTTGCCGCCTCGGTTATAGCCTGCACCTGGCCGCGGCGTGCCCGGTATGCCTCTAGTTCCCATTGTCAGTCCCCATCGCTTGAGGCGAGGTGCCCTGATACTCGCCGCACCACTCACCCTTTGCAGTCATCGGCCACAGCGAGACATCGCCAGTGTCGCCGCCGGTCAGCACGGGAAAACTACGCAAGTCCCAGCACTCATCGCGCAACGCGTCGAGCCGCGCGGTGTCGGGATGCGGTGCGGGCTTGGGCGAGGCAATCGGCAGCGCCGATCCGGTGGGCTTGGCCGCCTGCTTGGCTCGGATTTTCTCGATGATGTTCGGCTGGTTGATCCTGTCCAGCTCGGCCTCGCCAGCATCATGCATGTCCGCCCCGACGGCGAGACACAAGGCGGCAAGCGTCACCATTACCCCGCCGACTTCCTGCGGTATCTCACCGACCGGACGGCCGGCGACATAATCGACAAGAGCATGAGCGCGCGGCGCGAAGTCGACACCAATCAAGGCGCATACAGCCTGCGATAGTTCGAGCATTTCCTCGACTGCTCGATCTGACCGCTCCAGCTTATCGCCGGCGATTTTCGCGTCGAAGCAGTCGATCATCCACGGCTGAACGCGTCCCTGAAACGGCACCTGCGCCTTTGCGAGACGAGATTCCGCCAATCGCCGGGCCTGCTGCTCTTCCCGCAACTGACGCCAGATGCGCAGCAAGAGTCCGGATTGTGCATTCTCGACGCGCTCGCCCGCGATCATGTGCCACATCATCGCGCTGCCCTCGGCTTCCTGCGCGCGACGGCGGGCCTTGACCATTTCCGGCCGAAGGCCGGCGGTGTCATCCATCACGACCTGGCGCGTGCCGTCATCGGTGAACGGTCCGGTCTTCCAGCCAATGGCGTGCAGCAGGTCGTGCCGATCCCGCTCTGCGATTTCAAGCGAAGCCAGCGCATCCGATAGTCTGCGGCCCAGAGGCGGCAACAGGCTATATCCGCCGATCCATCCCCAGGTGTCCGCATCGCCAGCCGTCTTGACTTCGGCCACGCCATTGGTGGCGACGTCGGCCGGACGCCAAATGCAGCCACACTCATGGCACAAATGGGACCGGTGCGGCGGGTTGTTCCAGCCCTCGCTCGGCGCATCGATGTGCTGCGCATTACACTGGGGGCACCACAGCAGCATGTTGATGGGATCAGTCACCGATCATCCTCCTTATCCCGCGAGCCCGGCCGGCTGGCCTTGCCACCCTCCCGCTCGCCCAGTTGGTCGATATGCTCGCGCCGTTTGAGCGCGATCCGGCGCCCCTTCTCGGCGGTCGCCTTGTTGTAGGTGCGCGTCTGCGCGAGCGTCTTGTGCCCGGAGATCGGTCGGACGTCGTACTCGCCAGCGTCGCCGATCTCGGTGATCCCGCCATGCCGGAAGCCGGTGAATGTCATCGCCTTCGGCAACCCCGCCTTGTTGCAGATCTTGCGGTGGACGCTGGACATCCAGCGCTGCTCGAACGGTTGGCCAGAACGCTCGTCCACGATCATGGGGCCGGTCGGCTGGCCGAACTGATCCCGCGCCGCGCGCTGCCGCAGATCCTGAAGCTCGGCCTCCAGGTCGGGGTAAAGCTGCACCGTCTCGCCCTCGACGTCGATCGTCAGGTCGAGCCAGACGGGATTGCCCGTCTTGCGCTGCACCAGCGCCAGCGCGACGCCAGGCTTATAGACGGACCACTGCAGCCCCGCCGGCGGCGCCCTTCCCTCCTCGATCGCAGCCTCGTCCGGCCACAGGCCAAAGACCTGGCTGACGCGCTGACATGCCTCGAAGCACAGAGCTGCCGCTGCAGCCATGTTCTGATAGCCCAGATCCCGCGCCGCGATACGGTACCGGTCATATTCTTCGCGCGTCGTCGGCCGGTTCTCGCCCGCCGGGGTGCTTTTGATGCCCATGCCCGCAAACGGGTTATCCTTGACGCCTGTCGTGCGCTTGTGGCGCAGCGCCCACTTCCAGACGAGGCGGCACACCTGCATCGCATAGGCCGCCTCCCGCTCGCCCTTTTCCCGCAGCTTGAGATAGAGTGTGTCGGCTGTCTCGCCATCCATGTCCGACGCCAGCCGGTTGCCCAGCTTGCCGCCTGCCCTGGTCGGGAAGTTGGCCACGATCTCCATCAGCCGGCGATAATCGCGCTGCGTCTTGGGCTTCAGGTCGGTGAAGCGCTCCAGCCCGCGATACCAGTTGAACAGCCAAGCGATCGACCCAGGCTTGAGCGTCCGGCGTTCCGCGCCCAGCCGCCATTCCCTCAGCGTCTCGTTTAAGCCCTCCGCCTTGGCGACCGCCGCATCATGGCTGGTGCCCAAGGCGCAGGATTCGACTGGGCATGGGAACCCATGCCGCACGGCTGGCGCACGCTTGCCGGTCTTCGGATCCTTGACCGTCGCCCAGCTTGGCAACTTCCAGTAATAGGCGTGCTGTCCCGACGCGAGCTTCAGGCGTGTCACATAAGCGGGCAATTTCACGATCGCTTTGCCCATCAGAGTTCGATGCCTCCCCGGCTTTCGGTGCCGAAGAGGATGGCCAGGGCGGCGTCCAGGTCGGTGCGCAGGGCGAGCATCTGCCCACGCGGGCCGCGCGGCCGGAAGCGAACCACGCCAGCGCGGCGCCATTCATCCAGCTGATCTCCACTGACGCCCGTATAGGCGAGCGCCATTTCCCGGTTCATACCGGCCGGCCAGTCAGGCAGTTTCTCAAGCGCCATGCCCATCAATCAGGCCTCCCGATCATTTCATTGTGGACCGCGCAGATGGCGCTGATCGCGCCCATGGCGGTGTCGTTCTCGCCAAAGCTGACGAGGATGGAGCGGGCGCGGGTCTCATCGTCCAGCGCCACGATGTGGATGCCGTCGGCGGGCCAATATTCGTCCGGCTTCAGGTCGCCCGGCCGGCGGTCGCTCTCCGCCCAGCGCTGGCCCCAATGGGCGCGCAGCGCGGCGCAGGCGGTGTCGAACGGATCCGGGTCGGCCGCCGGCACGCCATGCTCATGGCAGAACTTGCAGGTGGCAGCGTTCCGCTTGCAGTGGACGCGTCGCCCCTCCCCGCCCACAGGGATGCTGTGGCAGACGCCATAGCGCGTCTTGACCAGGGTGAAGTCGTCGGTGTCGGCGCCGAACTTGCTCATGCCTGAAAGTCGATCCCGGTGACGGCGATCGCTCCCTCAGTCCCGGCCGGGCAGAATTGCCAGGGATAGTCGGGCATGCCGCCATCCTCATCCTCTTCGGCGTGCATCCACAGATGCTTCGGCTCCGCCCTGTCGAGCGGATCAATTCCGATGTAATCCAGCGCCTCGTTGATGAGGTCGAGGGTCAGCAGCGCGGGATCGATGTGGCCATAGGCATAGACGCCCCAAGGGTCGCCATCCTCCGTGGTCAGCGCTTCGACATGTAGATTCTTCTCCATCACGCGAATTCCCCGCACCCGTTGCCCACCAGCTCGCCATTGTCGCCGGCGGTGAAGTCCTGCCAGTGGACCCAGCCCTTGGGGCAGTCGAAGCCCCACTCGCGGACCTTGGGGCCGGTGAAGAACAGCGACACGCACGGCTCGCCGTCGATCAGTTCGAGGCGGTGCATGTCGGTCGCCTGGCGGCGCACGATGTAGCCCGGCCGGCGGATGAAGGTGCCGTCCGGCGTGATCTCGCGATAGCTGCCGGCGATCACGTAGAAGATGTTATCCCACGGGTGATCGTGCAGCGCGCGGTCGTCATCGTCGCGCAGGATGCGGTGCAGATAGACGTTCTGCTGCTCATTGCGCGGGATGATCCACCAGCGCTCCAGATACGGGTTTTCACGCCCGCCGATCGGGAAATCGCATTCGCGGGACATGATCTGGGCGGCCCAAGCCTGCATATCGGCGAGGGAGGCGTATCCGATATGCATCAGTAATCCCCCACCGACGTCACGACATTGTCGATATCGAGGATGATCCTGGTGTTGCAGGCGATGAAAGCGCGCAGCCGCTGACCGAGACCATGCGAGCGACCGACCCAAGTGCCCTTGGTCGGATCCTTGGTATCAATCCATCCGCCGCTGACGGTGCCATCCTCATTCAGAAGAAGCCGATGACGACACTTGTACTTGTCGCGATCGTCGTAGCGATCTTCCTCGTCCAGATAGAGCCAGCGAGAGCGGTAGCTTGGATCTTCCAAAATGACGGTTATGACATCGCCCCACTTGTCACCGTGCTCGTGCTCTTGGCGCATGTCGTTGACGATCTCGGAGAGCTTGATCTCCGCCGGGGCCAGCTTGAGAAGTTCTTCCATGTCGGCGGCAAGGCGGCCGGACACGATCGGGCTCACGACAGCTTCAATCTGCGATTTGAGCATCGCCGTGACCATCGTCCCGTAGCTGGGCAGATCAAGCTTGCTGACCTTCAGGGCAGCGGTCACCGCTTCCTCGATCTGCTTGGCGGTATCGCTGTAGCTGCGGAAGGACTTGTCGATGCATTCGACAATCAGCTTCTCGACGCGGCTATTCACCTCCTTCTCGATGAAGTCGGGCGTCATCTTTGCTGCGACCGCATCGGCGATCAGTGTGCTGAAATCGGTGCTCATCAGAACGGCACTCCATCATCATAGGGATCAAAACGAGGCGCGCAGACGTCGCCGAAGCCGACCAGGTCACCGCGGCGGACCATCTGATTGGCGCGAACTTCCTTCAGCCGGCCGCGCAGTTCAGCTGCGGCCATGCGAGCCTGGTCGGTTGCTTCCCGTGCGCTTCGGGCCTCGCGCTCACGATCCGCGAGATCGCTCTGGACGCGGCGAAGGTCGGCCTTCAGTTCGTTGATCTGGGCGTTGGCGCGGAGGATATCGGCCGCGCGGTCTTCAGCCTGCCGCCGAGCCTCAGACAACGCTTCCCGCTCGGACACGACCATCGTCGCGATCTCGTAGGCGCTCATGTCCGCAAAAAGATTGGCAAGAGACGATATCGCCACCTTGTCTGCGTCGCTGCTGGAGGATTCTTCGCTCAACGGTCATTCTCCCGCTGGCACGGCACAATGCGTGCGCAGTCGCTGGTGCAGATGGGGCACGGGCATTCTTCGCCCGGATCGGATTGGAAGGCGGACCGATCAGCCTCGATGACCGGTCCGCGCGGGGAGGATGGCGACCCATGAAAGGGGGCGAGGTCGTCCGAGGCTCCTGCCCGATGCGCCGTCAGAGGGATAACGACGCAGTCGGACAGTGGGGGTTGGTTGTTCAGCCGGCGCAGGCGCTCGGCCTTGTGCGCCGCCATAGAGGCGATGGTCGCGACGTCGATCACTGCTCGGTGCCCTCCGGCCACAGGACATTGCCGAACATGTCTTCGATCCGCACCGTGCCGGGGTTCGCCTCGGCATGGGCATTGAGGTCGTCATCGGCCGGCAGCTCGATCACGTAGAAGGTGTTGGCGCGGTGGAAGACGCGCGGCGCCATCGGCCCGCGCGGCCGCTGCAGGAACTTGCCTTCGATCATCGGCACGCCCCAGGCGATCGCCGGGCCGTCGAGCGCGACCGGGACCAGGTGAGAGGCGATATGATGCGCCGCGCGCACCTGGGCAACGCGGTCCCAGCCCCATCCGGTCGGCAGGCGGTAGCCCTGGCCGAAATACATGGCTTCGGTCGGCGTCGCACCAGCCTTGGCCGCCTCGATCGCAGCGAGCTTGCCGTCCAGCGGCAGAAGGTTCGACATGGCCGCGTTGCCGCGCCACATCGCCTTGAGCAGTTCCACCGGATCGGAATGGAAGGTGGCGATCATGCGCGCCTCCAGAGCTGCCACCAGCGGCGCGGCTGGTGCATGGGAAGGATCGGGCCGCCGGCGCGCTCGCGCTGCCAGGGCGTGGTGCGCGGCACGACGAGCGGATCGCGGCCCTTGGTGTGAAAGCGGACCGTCACGAGCGATGCTCCAGGGCCGCAAGCATCTTGCGGCCGTACCGCTGGAATTCTGCGGCCATGGCGGCGCAGGACGCGGTGATCAGCGCAATGGCCACGACGGTGGAGAGGATGTGCAGGGCAAGGCTCATCACGCGGCGCCCAGCGGAAAGACGTTGGCGGGCGGCGCGGCAGGGTCCAGACGGTCAGCAGCGGCCAGTAGGCGGCTGGCGCCGTGGATCAGGCAGGCGCGCGTCTCGGCCGGGTCGGCCGCAAGGATGTCGACCGCCTGGCTCGCGCTCTGGAAGCCCATCTTGATCAGGTCGAGCGTGCGATACGCGTCGAAGTCTTCGCGATGCTCAAGCGCCTGCTGCTGCGCAATCGCGCCAGCGGCGGCCGAGCCTACGGTAAAGCTGATGGCGTGCATGCCATATCTCCCCACCGTCTCGCGTCGCCGGCCGATCCGGCGAGGTCAGGTGATGGAGCCTAAATAGTGTGCTGCTACACACCTCGTCAAGTGAGAAAGTGTGTTGCCGCACATCGTTCTTGATTTGTTCCAATTGGTGTAGATGCTGCCGGAACAGGAGGATCGATTCGCATGGATGACGGCATGCTGTTTCAGAAGCTGGTGGGGGTGAGCTTTTACCAGGCCGCGCTAGAGCGATGCGCGGCGGGTGAGCCCGTGCGGATCATTCACGAACCTGACAATCCGCACGATCCGATGGCACTCCGGGTCGATTCCATGCTTGGCGAGACGATTGGCTACCTGCCGCGACAAAGTCCGGTCCACGTCGCGATTCTTCAGCACGGTCGGGGCGTTTCAGCCGTGATCGACAGCATCGGTCTGAGCAGGTCTTGCCAAATCGGTGCGCGCCTCAGCCTCGCCCTTTGCGATGATGTCCTGGTTGTTCAATCGCACTATCCAGACCGCCCAGCACCAGAGGCTCCCGCCGGCGGATATCGCTACTGGGTCAGACCCCCAAAAGGCGTCGAGCAGCGCGCGGCATAACGAAAAGAATGGGCGCTGCCCATTCGACTTCGACATCCACGATGTCCTCAGCGTTGAGACTGCGAAGTGTGAAAAAGCCCGGCCGGCTGCCGTATGCCAGCTGCTTCACATACGTCTCGCCGCTTTTCAGCCTTACCGCACAGAAGTCGCCGATATCTTCCTCGCTGATGCCGCGCATTGTGGCCGAGATATATACGACATCGCCATTCGAATATCTGGGCAGCATTGAGGTGCCCTGGACTTCCAGCGCTTCCACTTGGCCGGTCAGGCCGGGCGGATTTGGCACAGTCTCGCCGATCACCTCGTCATAGACGATGTTGCCACCAGCTCCGACCCTGCCGACCAGGGGAACGGCCGGCGATCCTCCGATGAGATCTCGAATATCAGTGTCGAGCGCTCCGGCTATCTTAAACAACGTGCCAAGCTTGATGTCGCGATCCTCATTGTCGAGCAGATCGCGAACGGACGTCTCGCCCAGCCCAGCCTTTTGGGCGAGCGGCTTATTCTTAATCGCCTTGCGTTCCATCGCCTCACGAAGTGCGGCTCGCACCCGTTGAAGCTCATCCATTCCGTCAGTCATGTGTGTTGTTACACACTTTTCGCGCGAAAACGGATAGGGGTGCAGTAACACACCTTGACGGTGTGTGGCTACACACCTATGAATATCCATATGGCTACCGTGCTCCCTGAAATCGAAGCCTTCCTTAAGGCTACCGGCATGGCCCCGACCGCGTTCGGGGATCAGGCTCTGGGCGACCGTCACTTCGTGCGCCAGTTACGTGCAGGTCGCCGCTGCTGGCCTGAAACCGAGGCGAAAGTTCGCGGTTTCATGGCCGGATATCGGAGGGCAGCCTGATGCGCCTCGGTCTCATTCGCGTGCGCACGCGCTCCGACGTCGTCGCGCCCTACCCCTACCGATCGCACCGGACGGTGGCCGATCTGATCGCGGCTGGTGCCCTTGAGGGCGGTCGTGTCGATAAGAAGGATCATGCCTGATGTCCGGTTGTTGCGATCATGGTGCCGGTCTACGCGCAGGCGCGCCCAGCGTGTTGGGCAAGTTGCCCCGTCTCACACAGAATTCTTATCGCGAGGCCGTGAGCCGGACGGTCGCAGCCCAGCAGGCGAGCGATGACCTGACCGATCAGGACATGGCCGACCTGTTGGGCACATCGGCCGCGACGGTCGGCAATGCCCGCAACAAGAAGGGCGACCTGGGCGCCATCGCCATGCTGTCGATCGGCAAGGCGTTCGGCCCGGAAGCGCTCAACACCATTCTGGCGCTCATCGGCGCCAAGGCTGTGCCGGCGGACGCGCTGTGCTGCGACAACGTCGGCCACATCCCGCTCAAGATCGCTGAGGCCCTGCCCCTGCTGATCACGCTGCTGTCGGACGGGGTCTGCTGTGACGACGATGTCCGCAAGCTCGAAGGCGCGGGCGTGATCGATGAATTCATTCGCGCTGCCAGCGTGCTGGAGCGCCGACGCAACGAAGTGCGGCTGAGAGCCGTGGGGAACTGAACCTAGCCGGCGGCTGACCGCCCAGGAGTGAGAACATGGATAGCGCGAACAGCGCGGCGCCGGTCGATGCCGGTTCCGCGAACGATATCTCTTTGCCTGAATACCGGACCTTCCTCGAAGCGAAGGCACCGCTTGCCCTGCCCGCAGGCCTGCCCTGCTCGCTGGACGAAATCCCGACGCACCTGACCGACGGCCGGCCTATGAAGGATCACGTCCGCCATATCGTCCGCTGGGCGGTGGAGGGCGGCCGGCGCGCGCTGTTCGAGAGCTTCGGCCTGCACAAGACGATGCAGCAGCTGCTGATCGGATCGATCATCTGCGCCAAGGCCAATTGCCGGGGCCTGATCGTGCTCCCGCTCAACGTGCGCCGCGAATTTCTGCACGACGCTGCGCTGCTCGATATCCCGGTGGCCTTTGTGCAGTCGGAAGCGGACATCGCGGCTGTGCTGGCAGACACATCGGGCGTCGCCACGCTCCCGCTGTTCCTGACGAATTACGAGAGTGTCCGCGAGGGCAAGATCAATGTCGCCCAGTTCGGCTGGGCCAGCCTGGACGAGGCTGACGTGCTGCGCTCCTTCGGGTCCAAGACCTATCAGGAGTTCCTGCCGCTGTTCGAGGCGATCCCATATCGCCACGTCGCCACCGCCACGCCCGCGCCGAACCGCTACAAGGAAATGATCCACTATGCCGGGTTCCTAGGCATCATGGACACCGGGCAGGCCCTGACCCGCTTCTTCCAGCGCAACAGCGAAAAGGCCGGCGACCTCACCCTCTATCCGCACAAGGTCGATGAGTTCTGGACGTGGGTGAACAGCTGGGCTGTCTGCATCCAGCGCCCGAGCGACCTGGGCTATTCCGACGAAGGCTATGACCTGCCGCCGATCACCGTCCGCTGGCACTGCGTCGAAGCCGACATCGCCGACGCCGAGCCGGAAGCGAACGGCCAGGGTCGCCTGATGCGCGACACGGCGCTGGGCGTGGTCGAAGCTTCGCGCGAGAAGCGCCGCACGCTCGACACCCGCATCGCCAAGGCCGCCGAGATCGTCGCCGCCTCGCCCGACGATCATTTCATCCTGTGGCACGACCTGGAAGACGAGCGCCGCGCGCTGGAGAAGGTCCTTCCCGCCTGCGAAACCGTCTATGGCAGCCAGAAGCTGGACGTTCGCGAAGGCATCGTCAGCCGCTTCGCCGATGGCGACCTGCAGCTGATCGGCGCCAAGCCCATCATGCTGGGCGGCGGCGTCAACCTGCAGCGTCACTGCCATCGCGAGATCTTCGCCGGCGTAGGCTTCAAGTTCCGCGACTTCATCCAGGCGATCCACCGCGTGCAGCGCTTCGGCCAGTCCGAGCCGGTCGAGATCGACATCATCCATGCCGAGACGGAAACCGAGGTCGTGCGCGAGCTTCAGGCGAAGTGGGCCCGCGACGACGAATTCCGCGAGACCATGTCCGCGCTCATCCGCCGCTATGGCCTGCACCACGGCGCTGCCGCCGAGCTGGTGAAGCGCTCGATCGGCGTGGAGCGCCGCGAGGCAACCGGCGAAGGCTGGCGTTTGGCGCACAATGATTGTGTCGATGAGGCTGCGCGGCTGGACGAAGGATCGGTCGACCTGATCGTCACCTCGATCCCCTTCAGCAACCACTACGAATATACGCCCAGCTATAACGACTTCGGCCACACCGACGACGACGCGCACTTCTTCGCGCAGATGGACTATCTGACGCCGAACCTGCTGCGCGCCCTCGCGCCCGGCCGGCTGGCCTGCATTCACGTCAAGGACCGGATCCTGTTCGGGTCGGTCACCGGCCAGGGCGTGCCGACGGTCAACCCGTTCCACGCCAAGTGCATCGCCCACTATATGGCGCACGGCTTCCAGTTCATGGGCATGATCACCGTCGTCACCGACGTCGTGCGCGAGAACAACCAGACCTATCGCCTGTCATACAGCGAGATGCTGAAGGATGGCACGAAGATGGGTGTGGGCAGCCCTGAATATGTGCTGCTGATGCGCAAGCCCCAGACCGACCGGACGCGCGGCTATGCCGACACGCCGGTCGCGAAGCAGGCCAAGTCCTCCGTCACCTTGGTCGATGGTCGCGTGTTCGATGAGGATGATCTGGATTTCGAAGATGCGGCTAATGGCGACTTCGGTGAGGTCGCTGAGGAAATTGAAGGCTATTCGCTAGCGCGCTGGCAGATCGACGCCCACGCATTCTGGCGCTCCAGCGGCGAGCGCCCGCTGACAATCGATGAGCTTTGGGAAGTCGGCGATCGCTTCGCCAACATGGCCACCGGCCGGCTGGCCAAGCGCTTCCGCGAAGAGACGCGCGACCTGATCTACAGCTTCCGCGCGCATGTCGACATTGGCGACACGATCGAAGCCCGCGGCGCCAATCATGCCGGCGGCCACCTTCCCCGCACCTTCATGGCGCTCGATCCTGGCAGCCATCACCCCGAGGTCTGGGATGATGTCGTCCGCATGCGCACGCTCAATGCCGAGCAGGTGCAGAAGGGCCGGGAAAAGCATGTCTGCCCGCTCCAGTTCGACATCGTCGACCGGCTGATCGAGCGCTATTCGTCCAAGGGCGACCTGGTGTTCGATCCCTTCTGCGGTCTGGGCACCGTGCCGATGCGGGCGATCCTGACCGGCCGACGCGGCGCGGGCAGCGAACTGAACCCCGACTATTTCGCCCACAGCATCAGCTACCTGAAGGAAGCCGAGGATCAGCAGGCGGTCCCGTCGCTGTTCGATCTCCTTGACCTGGAGCATGATGCTGCCAAGCGGGAGAAGGCAGCATGACCGGCCCGCTCGTCCGCCGGCTGGCCGCGTCATCCATGTCGCGCTTCCCGTCGATCAAGCCCAAGCAGAGCGGCGTCGTGCTGGTCCCCGGCCACTCCGCCGAGGTCGAGGGTCGCTCGCTGTTCCCCACCACCGTCAACGCGGTGGACGATCCGCGCGTGAAGCGCCTGCTCAAGAGCGGGCACAACAGCCGCAAGATCGGCCGCCGCGTGGAGAAAGGCCGCCTGACCATGGCGCCGATCTTCACGCTGACCCTGGAAGAGCGGAAGACCTGCCCGCGCACCTGCAAGACCTGGCGGTCCTGCTACGGCAACGGCATGCCCTATGCCCAGCGGCTGGTGCATGGCCCGCAGTTCGAGGCGATGCTCTGGGCTGAGCTGGCCGACCTGCAGCGCAAGCATCCGCGCGGCTTCCTGGTTCGCCTGCATGTGCTGGGCGACTTCTACAGCGTCGAATATGTCGACCTGTGGGCCGAGGCGCTGGTCGCCTTCCCTGCCCTCAACGTGTTCGGCTTCACCGCGCGCAACCCGGTCAGCGACCCGATCGGTCAGGCAATCGACCGTATCGCCTCGTCCAATTGGCTGCGTTTCGCGGTGCGCTGGTCCGGCAAGTCGGGAGATCGGTTCGCCAGCCGCGTCATCCCCGACGGCGAAACCGAAGATCCCGACGCCATTACCTGCCCCGCCCAAATCGGCAAGGCCGAGAACTGCGCACGCTGCGCCCTGTGCTGGCAGTCCACCCGCTCCATCGCCTTCCTTCGCCACTGAAAGGACCATCCATGCCCGAAGCCGATACCCTTGAACGACCAGCCCCTGCCGGCACGGCCGTGCTTCGCGTCGACCGCGATGCGCTGCTCGCTGCCGTGCGTGCGGTCAGCCAGACGGTCGAGCGCCGCAACACCATCCCGATCCTGTCGAACGTGATGCTGCGCGCCGCCGACAGCTTCCTGACCATCTGCGCCTCCGACCTCGATCACTGGTCGATGCGCACCATCGACTGCGCTGGCGCCAAGATCGATACGACGGTCGAAGCCGATCGGCTGATCACTGCGATCGACACGCTGCGCCCCGGCGCGGTGGACATCAGCCATGCCGACGGCGCGCTGACGATTAAGCAGGGCCGGTCCAGCCGCAAGCTGATGACTATCCCGTCGACCGAATTCCCGATGCCCAAGCCGCTCGCCCACGCGACCAGCTTCACCATCGACGCCGCGCCGCTGCTCAAGATCCTGGACACCGCGCGCATCGCGGTCAGCACCGAAGAGATCCGCTATTATCTGTGCGGTGTCTTCCTCCAGATCGAGGGCGACAAGCTGGTTGCCGCTGCCACCGACGGTCACCGCGTGGTGCAGGTCAAGCACCCTGCTCCGGCAGGCGCGGCTGGCATGGGCGACAGCATCATCGGCACCAAGGCCGTCAATCTGATCTGCCGCTTCCTCGCCGACGCCGACGCCGGAGCCCAGGTCGAGCTTTCCATCTCGGACAAATTCTATCGGGTCGGCACCGGTCGAGCCAACATCGAGGGCAAACTGGTCGATGGCACCTTCCCTGACTATCGCCGTGTGCTGCGCGACCAACACGACGCTCACATGACGATCCAATCTGCGGAGTTCGATCGCACAATTCGCGCGGCCGGATGCGCCTCCGACGGCAAGACGCGCGGCGTGCGCATGGACCTGTCCCGCAACCATTGCGAGGCGTCTGCCACCGCTCAAGACGGCAGCCGCTCGGTCGAGCCGATGGACGGTAGCTACGACGGCCCGACGATCGCAGTCGGCGTGAACGCCATGTACGCGCAGTCCATCGCGAAAATGTTCGGCCCGACGCCCACCCTCCAGCTTGGCTTCGCCGGCGAAGCCGCTGTCATCGTCATCACCAGCGACGACCGGCCGGGTGTGACCGCCGGCGTCATGCCCATGCGCGCATAGGAGGCTTCCATGCCCAGATTGAACGTTCACATCACCGTCGCCGAGGCTCTCAACGGCCTTGAGGGGCTGGCAGATCGCTTCGGCGTGGAAAGCTTCAAAGAGCTGAGCGAAGGTCAGACCTTCGATGCTGACGCCCTGGTCGAGATTGGTGAGTGTATCGACGCCGCCGAAAATGAGGGCTGGGTCGAAGGCGAAGGTCGCATCTTTCCCGAAGAGATGGAGCCCAACGCTCGCGATTTGGCTGATGGGCTGCGCAGCTTGATTGAAGGCGACCGGGCCATGGCCGCCACTCTGCTCGCGCGATCCCTCAAGGATTGGCCCGACGCCGCCCGCCAGGTCGAAGACCTGCTGCTCTCCCGCACCTCCCACGATCGCCGGCAGCTGTCGCTGCTCGCGGCCTGACCATCACCCACGAAAGGAAACTGACCAATGTCCGAAGGAAATATCGCCGCCGACCAGCTTCGCCTGCTGATCGAACGAATCGAGCGGCTGGAGGAAGAGAAGAAGGGCATCAGCGAAGACATAAACGATGTCTATCTGGAGGCCAAAGCCACCGGCTACGACAACAAGATCATGCGCCAGATCATCCGCTTGCGGAAGATGCCCGCGCACGACCGGCAGGAGATGGAGGCGATCCTCCAGACCTATCTCGCCGCCCTGGGCATGGAATGATCATGCGCGCCCGGCTGATCAACGCCTGGCGCCGCCTGTTCCCCCACCCCGTCGCCATCGCGCGGCGGGACCGGGAACGGGCCGCCACGGAAGGTCGCATCAAGCGTGACCGTGCGATCCGCCGGGCCGCGCTCCAGAAATTCGGGAAGAACTGATGGCCGGCACATTCGAGTGCGAGGGCGGCTGCGGCCGTGAACTGAAGGAATTTAAGCGTCGCAAGACCCGGCTGTGTCGCAACTGCTGCGCCGCCGTGATCGCGCGCGACCCGGCAAAGGCGGCAAAGGCCAGCGCCACTATCAAGCGACTGTATCAGGATCCCGTCTTCCGGTCGCGCCAGCAGCGCGCATGCAAGGCCGGTGTTCAGGCGTCCATCGCCAACAATCCCGCCGAGCGCGAGCGCCGCCGGCTGTCCGGGAAGGCTTTGGCGGCCACCGGACTGGGCCACGCTGCTCAGACGCCCGGGTCTGAGCCCAGAATTCGCGCAGGGAAGTCACATACCGAGACGGTGCTCGGCTGGTGCCCGCCCCACCTCAGGGACGAATATCGCAAGATCCTTGGCCGGCAGGGCATGCGCAAGGAAGACGCCCGTCGCAAGATCGAAGAGATGATGGCCGCCGAGGTCGCATCGCGACGCAATGGCCGCATGTCGTTCGAAGAGCAGCTTCGGCGCGTTCATGCCGGCGCCACTCTCGTCCGCAAGTTCGAGCCTAGCCGACCTGACCACGATTTCACGCTCGGCGGCATCGCCACGGGGATGATCTGATGCACAGCGTCCGCCTCCCCTGGCCGCCGAAAGAGCTGTCGCCGAACTTCCATGGGAAGCGGCGCGATCAGATGCGCGCCAAGAAAGCCTATCGCACGACATGCTGGGCCGAAGCCCTGGCAGCGAAGCTCCGCGCACCTGACAGCGAAAAGATCGCCCTCAAGGTCGAATTCTTCCCGCCGGATCGCCGGTCGCGCGACGATGACAATCTGATTGCGCGCTTCAAGCACGGCCGCGACGGCATCGCGCTGGCCCTGCGCATCGATGACAAGCGGTTCCGGACCGTCCCCACATTCCATGATGAGGTCGTCCCCGACGGCGAGATCATCGTCACCCTGGAGCCCCTATGAGCAAGCGCCCTGCTTTTCAATTCTATCCTGGTGACTGGCGCACCGATCCGGGCTTGCGCCTTTGCTCCATGGCCGCGCGCGGCCTGTGGATGGAGATGACGTGCCTCATGCATGAAGGCGAGCCCTACGGCCACCTGACCGTACAGGGCCGCCCCATCTCCGATGATATGCTGGCACGGCTGGTCGGCGAGAGCATCGCCGCAGTCCGCAAGGCAATGCGCGAGCTTGAGCAGAACGACGTATTTTCGCGCACCGATGCCGGCGTGATCTATAGTCGTCGCATGGTGCGGGATGAGGAAGTCCGCAATGCTCGCGCGGCTGGCGGCGCACTTGGCAAGGATCATGGAGCAAAGGGCGCTTCTCACGGCGCAAAGGGGGGTAGGCCTCGCAAAGAAAAACCCCCCTTGGATGGTAATCAAAGGGGGGTTTCATATCCCCCCCCTTCATCTTCTTCTTCATCTCCATCTTCAGATAAGGTTGTAGATGCTAACGCATCTACCGTCGAAATCGTCGATCAGGATGGTGGTCAGGATGGTGACAACCTCAAGCCTGAGCATTTCGTGGAAGCCTGGAATGACCTGGCGATCCGCCTTGCCCGTCCCTTGGTCAGAGACCTGACCCCGGAGCGGCGCCAGAAGCTCAAGGCCCGGATCAATGGGCACAGCATCGAGGATTTCCAGCAGGTGCTGGCCAGCATTGAGCGATCACCGTTCCTCCGCGGCGAGAAGGGCTGGAACGGCGTCACGTTCGACTGGGTGCTGGGCAAAGCGAACTTCCAGAAGATCCTTGAAGGGAATTACGACCGATGAGCGCGAACCCGCTGCGCCGGCCGTCCGAGCCGCAATATTTCGGTGCCGATGAGGGCCGGATGCTGGATTTCTGCCTGGAGCATAACCGCCGCTGTCGCGCCATGGGCTGGCCGCGCTGGTACTACGTCCAGCCGGCGGTCAACGAGAAGCCTGCCGAGATCCGGACGCTCGATGGCATTGAGGCTGAAGAGGTCTGGACCGTGCTGGACCGCCGCCCGATCGACTATGCCGGATGGGAGCGGGCTCGGCTCGAAAAAGTCGAGCGCCGCTGTGTCTGGCTGATCAAACAAGGCGGCGTGACACGCTGAGATTGCTGGATAAGGCAAGCAATCAGGGGTAGAACGAATGGCGAACGGAGTGTCGGATATGGGCGGGCAAGTGCGGCAGATTGGGGCAACGGATTGGTGCATCGTCCGCACGGCGGGCGCGGGCACGCTGGGCGTGCATGACGCGCTGGTCGAGGCCGGATATGACGCATGGACGCCGGTCGGAACGGTGATCAAGCGCGTCGGCCGTGAGCGTGATCGCGTCGAGCAGCGCGCCGCCCTGCTGCCGACCTTCGCCTTCGTCCGCTATGACCGCCTGCCCGATCTGCTCGACCTCGCCCGCTCGCCCGGTCAGGTGTGCCAGGTCTGGGACAGCGAGGCGCGGCGCATGGTTGCCAAGGGCATGCCTCACTTCTCGGTGTTCCGCTATGGCAAGGGGTATCCTGCAGTCACCGATCGCGAGCTGGACCGGCTGCGCCAGATCGAGCGGCGCGGCAAGCCTGTCGATCAGGTGCGCATCTTCCGGCCGGACGAGGATGTTCGCTATCCCAGCCTGGGCTTTGAGGGGTTGATCGGCAAGGTCGAGCGGGTGAAGGGTCGCTATGCTTTCGTGAGCTTCAGCGGGTTCGATATCCCGGTGAAGGTCTATGCCGGAAGTCTGCTGCCAGCCGCTTGACGGGACTAGAACATTTCGGGTACGAACGGTTCAGCCGAAAGAGGTCATAGTGAGTAACCTGCGCGATGTTTGACACACGCAGGCGAGAAGCGAAGCCTCCCCACTCCTAGGCGCCCACTGTCGAGCATGCTGCTCGCTTGGGATGGAGAAAAACGCCCAAAATTGGAGGTTGATATGAAGCGCATCTTCGCGATCGTCGCCCTTGCCTGCCTGTCCTCCCTGTCCTTCGCATCGAGCATGGTCGAGCGCGCGGTCGATGTGGCGTTCAGCCTCATCCCCACGATGATCAGCGCCAAGCCGGCCTTCTTCCTGGACAACGGCCACCCGCGTTCGCCGCTCGCCTCGCTGCGCGCCGGCGTCGCCTGACCGACTGGGCCGGGCATGCAGCAACAGCTTTGCCCGGCCGACAGGATGGAGCGCCTCGCCGGCGACCTTCACATGCTGGCCTTCGACATGCGCGAGCCGTCGCGCTCCATCACTCGCTCTGATCGCATCATCGGCGAAGCTGAGCGGATCGCCACTGAGGTTCGCGCACTGGTGCGCGGCCGGGGCTGATGCCCAGCCGCCCGCCCAGCCTGAACCAAAAGCCCCGCGCCAAGGCGTGGGCCAGCACCCGCAAGAGCAGGCATGAGCGCGGATACGGCCGCGAGCATGATCGAATGCGGAAGATTGTGCTGAGGGAGGAGCCGCTTTGCCGGCCGTGCCAGGCGCGCGGCCGCATCACCGCATCTACGATCGCCGACCACATCACCCCATTGAGCGAAGGCGGCACCGGCGACCGCGAGAATTACCAGGGCATATGCGCACCCTGCCATGACCTGAAGACTGCGGAGGAAGCGGCCCGTGCCCGTGGCGCCCGCCCGCCCCGCCAGCGGCTCGACATAGGAGCGGACGGATGGCCGAAGTGAATGTCACGATCAGCCTGCGCAAGCGTCGGTGGTTCGCTGCCGCGCTCGCCGTGCTGGCCATCGGTTGCGCGATCCTCTCGATCCTGTCCGATCGAGCTGCGGGCTGGCTGTCCGATAAGGGCGCTGGTCTGCTTGCCTGTCACGGCTTCATCTATGAGGTGGTGTGATATGGCAGATGCGTCGACAACTCTGACCGTCAGCCTGCGCCCGCCGCGCTGGGATGGTGGCCTGCCGATGCTGATCATGTGCGACCAGAACGGCGAGCCCCTGCCCGGCCAAGTCGCCTGCCAGACCACGCATGCGGACGGAACGTCGACAGCCGTGGTGACCTTCACTATCAACGGTCGCGACGTGGCACTGGCAAGCGCCTGAAACCCACGGAAATCCGCCATTTCCGATCCATTTCGGGCCGGATCGGACCCGATTTTGCCCCCCGACAGGGGGGGGGTAGGCAAAAAGTCGGGGCTCGATGGCTCTGGGACCGAGCGTGGGGGTAAATTCGCGCAAAACCAGATTGATTGTCTGAAAGGGCCAATATGGCGACCCGCGGCGCGAAGCCCAAGGCTGTAAAACTGCGGCTGGTGGATGGCACGCACCGTAACACGCGGCACGGCGATAGCAAGGCGGCGCGTAAGGCGGTGGAAGAGGCGGCAACCTCGTTCGGCAAGCTGGTCAAACCCGCTTCACTGAAGGGCGCGGCCGCAACCGCCTGGAAAAAATTCATTGAGCCGGCTGGATGGCTGGACGGATCGCGCGAGCCAGCGGCGATCGCCTTCTGCGAGCTGTGGAAGGAATTCATGTTTAACCCGACCGGCTTCCCGGCGTCGAAGCACGGCCAGATGCGCGCCTACATGAGCGAGCTGGGCCTGACCGACGAGCGCAATCGTGGGGACCATGGCAGCAAAAAGGAGGAAGACGAGTTCTTCGGTTCCGAGTGATCGGGGAACCCAGTTCGCCCTGGATGTCACCGCCGGCAAGATTGTTGCCGGTCCGCATGTGCGCAACGCCTGCCGTCGCCATCTGGATGATCTTGAGCATGGGCCGAAGCGAGGGCTGACCTATTCAGTCGAGAAGGCCGATCGGGTGCTGCGCTTCTTCGAGACGAAGCTGCGCCTGAATGGCGGGCAGTTCGAGGGCAAGCCCTTCAACCTGCACCCGTCGCAGGCTTTCAAGCTGTCGATGATCTTCGGCTGGCTACGCGCAGACGGCACCCGCCGATTCCGCCGCGCCTATATTGAAGAGGGCAAGGGCAACGGGAAATCGCCGTTCGCCGGCGGCGTCGGCCTCTACGGCATGATGGCCGACAACGAGCCGGGCGCCGAGATCTATGCGGTCGCAGCGCATCGCGACCAGGCGCGCATCCTGTTCAACGATGCCGTGTCCATGGTGGAGCAGTCGCCCGATCTGGAAAAGCGGATCACGAAAAGCGGCGGCCCCGGCAAGGTCTGGAACATGGCCTGGCTGCCGAAGAGTTCTTTCTTCCGACCGCTGAGCCGCAGCGCCGGGAAATCCGGGTCAGGTCTTCGCCCGCACATCGGCCTGGCCGACGAGATGCACGAGCATCCGAACCGCGACGCGGTGGAGATGATCGAGCGCGGCTTTAAATTTCGGCGCCAGCCGCTGCTGCTCATGATCACGAACAGCGGCACCGACCGAAATTCGATCTGCTATGAGGAGCATGAGCACGCGGTGCGCGTCGCCGCCGGCACGGCGACCCCCGGCGAGGACTTCGCCTATGTTGGCGAGCCGATCGATGACAGCACCTTCAGCTTCGTCTGCTCACTCGATCCGGGTGACGATCCGCTGAACGACCCGAGTTGCTGGGCAAAGGCGAATCCGCTGCTCGGCACCATTCTGACGAACGACTATCTGCAGGGCGTGGTCGACCAGGCCAAGGCGATCCCCGGCAAGCTCAACGGCATCCTTCGCCTGCATTTTTGTGTCTGGACCGACGCGGACGCAGCATGGATGTCCCGCGCGGTGCTGGAGCCTTGCATCGCTGACTTCGCCCTGTCGGATCATCATGGCTCGCCGATCTGGCTGGGGCTGGACTTGTCGCAGAACCGCGACATCACCGCCCTCGCTGCCGTCGTGAAAACGGGCGAGATCGAGGTCGAAGCCGAGCGCGACGGCGAGAGGCAGATCGTCAGCAAGCCGACGTTCGACGCGTGGATCGAGGCTTGGACACCCGGCGACACGCTGTCAGCCAGGGCTTTGCGGGATAAGGCGCCGTATGAGGTTTGGGCGCGCGACGGTCATATCCACGCCCCTAAGGGGCAGAGCATCCGGTTCGACCATGTCGCCCAGGCAGTCGCCGAATATGATCATGATTTCGCGCTCCAGTGCGTTGCCTATGACCGGTACGCGTTCAAGCGCGGCTTCGAGCCCGAGTGTCACAATCTCGGCCTATCGATTGAATTTGTTGAGCATCCTCAGGGTGGCACGAAGAAGGGCAAGCCTACCGAAGCGATGAAACAGGCGGCGGAAGCCGCCGAGCGCGAGCCGGAGGGCCTGTGGATGCCTGGATCGGTCCGTGAATTGGAAGACGCACTGATGGAGCGGCGCATCCGGATCCGGCGCAATCCAGTGCTGATATCGGCGATGATGAGCGCGGTCACCGATGCAGATCGCTGGGGCAACTATTGGCTGGCAAAGGAGCGCGCCGTGAACAAGATCGACGCAGCGGTGGCGCTTTGCATGGCAGTCGGTGCAGCCGTCGCCCATGATGGCGGCCAGAGTGTTGATGCCTGGATCGAGAGCTACGCATGAGCGGGTATAAGCTATCCGCCCGCGCAGCTGCCACCGAAGCCCGATGGAGGGGCGTCGCCGTCGATCGCAAGAGCGCTGGTTATACCAGCCGTGAACTATCGATCACCGACCCCAACGGATGGCTTCCGGATCGCTTCACTGCTGGAGAGCGAGTGTCGCCGGTCACTGTGATTGGGATGTCGGCTACCTGGGCATGCGTGAATTTCTGGGCTGGCAATATCGCTTCGCTGCCTTTGGTCATCTACCGGAGAGGCCCGTCTGGTGTTCCGGTCGAGGATCGTTCCCACTGGCTTTATGCGCTGCTCCACCACAGTCCGAACTTCGATCAAAGCGCGTTCGATTTCTGGGAGTTCATAGCCGCCTCGATCGAGCTGCATGGCAACGCGTTTGCTCATATTCGGCGGTCCGGCAATGGTCGGATCACCTCGCTGATCCCGGTCCCGCCTCAGCTTATGGCCGTACGCCGGCTCGATAATGGCGATATCGAATATAGCTGGACCCAGGACAATTCTTACTACCGTGTGACGCAGGAATCTGTGCTGCATATTCGTGGCCCGTTGGGTGGACCGCTGGGCGGCCTATCGCCAATCACCGCCTGCGCCGCAACGTTTGGACAGGCGTTAGCTTCGGATCGCGCTGCCGGCGAACTTTTCGCCAATGGTGTCCGCCCGAGCGGGGTCATGACCAAGGAAGGCGTTCCGCTCAACAAGGAACAGCGGCAAGAACTGGAAAGACTGCTCCAGGAGAAGTTCATGGGATCCATGAACGCCGGGCGCCCGATGTTGATCGACGGCGGCCTAAAGTGGGAGCAGTTGTCAATAAGTCCGAAGGATGCGGAGCTGATTGACAGCCGCAAGCTGAGTGCGCTGCAGATTTGCCAGATTTTCGACGTCGACCCGCACCTCGTGGGCATGACGGAAGGCAATACGACGCTTGGTAGCAGCATCACCGACCAGACGAATTCGGTCATGAAATTCAAGCTGCGCAAGAGGTTGAAGCGGATCGAGGCGGCGATCGAGAAGCAATTGCTGACACCTTCAGACCTCGCGGCCGGCATCTCAATCGAGTTCAATGTCGAAGGCTTCCTTCGCGCCGACAGTAAGGGGCGCGCCGATTACTATGAGATTATGAAGCAGTTCATGACGCGCAACGAGATCCGCGCGCTGGAAGGATTGCCGCCGGTAGAAGGTGGCGATGTTCTCATGATCCAGATGCAGGATGTGCCTCTGCGCGACGCAATCTCCGGACAAGGACGGGCAAATGGACGAGCTTGATTTCGCGCTCGACGTGAAGAGCATCAACGATGATGGCGATATCGAGGGTCTCGCCGTCGGGTATGGCAACCTCGATCATGGCGGCGACATTGTGATGCCCGGCGCTATCACCGCATCGATTGCCTCGCGCAAGTCGATCCCGATGCTGCTCTATCATGACCAGAAGCGGCCGGTTGGGGTATGGAACCGGTTCAGCGAAACGTCAGACGGGCTGCTGGTGAAGGGCCGGTTTTCGCCCACCAGTGCGGGGCGCGAGGCCCGTGAAGACGCGAAGTGCGGCGCTCTCGCTGGCCTGTCGATGGGCTACAACACGGTGCGCCAGAAGTTCGAGGGCAAGGCGCGCCAGTTGCTGGAGGTCGCGCTGCACGAAATTTCGCTCGTGACCATCGCCATGAATGACAAGGCCCGCGTCATGCGGGTCAAAGAAGTCGAAGATTTGCGGGGACGCCTGGCGGCCGGGGACCGGCTGACCGAGCGTGAATGGGAGACGTTGCTCAAGAAGGGCTTCGATCTCACCAACTCGGAGGCGGAGCGCGCCGTGCGCATCCACCTCAAGAAGGGTCAGGGGGATCCTGACGGCACGGCGGACCCCATGGCGGCATTCTGGGCAGCAATGCGCAGCGCGCCTATCGAAGATCTCACGGGCGAAGACTGAGCCCCTTCCGAAAGGTAAAATCATGAAGAAGACGCTTTTCGCGGGCGCTGCTCGCGGGATGATCGGTGTCGCGCTCATTGGCGTGCTCACCGCGAACGAACGCCGCATGGGTCGCTTGCTGCGCGATCCCAACGGTCACCCCGAAGGCAAGACGATGGCCCAGTTGGCCGCCGAAACGAAGGCCGCTTTCGAGAAGGCGACCAGCGACGTCAAAGCCATTGCGGAGGAAGCGCTCGGCAAGGCGAAGGCTGGCGAGCAGCTGACGACCAGCCTGAAAGAGCGCGCCGACGAGGCGCTCACGTCGATCGCCGAACTCAAGGCCGCCGTGACGGAAATGGAGCAGAAGGCCGACCGTCGCGGGAATAGCAACGATCGCCAGCCCTCGCCCGGCGAGCAGTTCGTCGGCAGCGACGAATATAAGCAGGCATTCCCGAACGGCGCGCAGCCGGGCAAGAATGTCGCCATCGAGGTCAAGGCGATCACGTCGGTCACCACCGACACGGATGGCGCAGCGGGCGATCTTGTCCGCTCCGAGCGCGTCCAGTCGCCGCTGATGATGATGCCCGACAAGAAGCTGACCATCCGCGGGCTTGTCGCTCCGGGGCAGACCTCGTCCAGCTCGGTCGAATATGTCCAGGAAACCGGCTTCACCAACGCCGCAGGGATGACGGCGGAAACGACCGCAAAGCCGGAATCCTCGCTGAAATTCGATCTGAAGCAGGCGCCGGTGCGCAAGATCGCGCACTGGATGCTTGCATCGGCGGAAATTCTGGCGGACGCGCCTGCCCTGCGTTCCATGATCGACTATCGCCTGCGCTACGGCCTTGCACTGGTCGAGGACACTCAGCTGCTGAAAGGCAGCGGCACCGGCCAGAATCTGCTGGGCGTCAAGCCCCAGGCGGCCGACTATGTTGCGCCGATCACCTTGGCGGATGCGACCAAGATCGATGTGCTGCGTCTGGCGTTGCTCCAGGTCGAGCTGGCCGAATATTCGGCTGACGGTCATGTCCTGCACCCGACCGACTGGGCTGAAATCGAACTGCTGAAGGATACGCTCGGCCGGTACATCATCGGCAATCCGCAGGGCGGGCTCGCGCCCACGCTCTGGGGCCGCCCGGTAGTGACCACCGTTGCGCAGACGCTCGGCGAGTTCACCGTCGGAGCCTGGGCGCGCGCCGCCCAGCTCTTCGATCGGATGCAGAGCCAGGTGCTCGTGTCGACCGAAGACAGCGACAACTTCCGCAAGAACATGGTGACGCTGCTGGCCGAAGAGCGGCTGGCGTTCACCGTCTATCGCCCGGAAGCGTTCGTCGACGGCGCGTTCCCGACCGGCGCGTAAAGGGGAACTGGGGCCGCCGATGTTGCGGCCCCAACCTCAGGAGGAAGATATGGCTGCCACCAAAGATTTCATCTGCACCCGCGCCATGACCGACAATGGCCGTGATTATCAGCGCGGCGACACCATCGCGCTCGACCATGCGGATGCTATCAACCTAATCGCCATTGGCGCAGTGACCGACCCGGAAGGCGCTTCGTCGGATGACGCCGACGATCAGTCCCTCGGCAAAATGAAGGTCGACGAGCTGAAAGCTCTGGCCGCCAAGGAAGAAATTGACCTGGGCGATGCCACCAAGAAGGATGACATCGTCGCTGCCATTCAGCTGGCGCGCGAGGCCAGGGTCGCCTGATGCGCGTCATCGTCATCACTCCTCCCGCGCCGATCGTGACGTGGGAGGAGGCTGACCAGCATTTGCGCCTCGATGGCGACGAAGAGCAGCGCGAGATGGTCGAGCGGCTGGTGAAAGCCGCGACCCAGCATATCGACGGCCCCGACGGCTGGCTTGGCCGGGCGCTTGGCCTCCAGACGCTCGAAGCCCGCATGTGCGGCTTCTGCGATCTGATCAGGTTGCCCTATCAGCCGATCGTGGACATCGTGTCGGTCCATTATCTTGACGGCACTGGCCAGCCTGTGCTGGTCGATCCAGACACCTATGAGCTTTTCGGCCGTGATCTGGGCTGCGCTTGGGGCAAGTCCTGGCCGACGCCGGGCGCCTATCGTGGCCATGCCGAGACCGTGCGCATCCGCTACCGCGCCGGCTATGCGGTCGACCCCGGCGCCGACCCGGTCGCGCCGAACGTCCCCGAGCCAATCAAGCAAGCGATCCTGCTGATGGTGGGGGACATGTATCGTTTCACCGAGACGGCCAGCGATATGAACATCGCGCCGACATCCATCCCGATGTCGACCACCGTCGAAAACCTGCTGTCCCCGTACCGGGTCTATGCCTGATGGCCCGGCGCAGCGCTGGCGAGTTTGATCGTCGCATCTCCATTTGGAACGCCGGGCTGATCGATGACGGCACCGCGACGGTGCAGGGTCCGCTTGCTGAAGTCGGGAAGCGCTGGGCCAAGAAGGTCGATGTCAAGGACGGCGAGCGCCTGCGCGCGGGCGAGAACGCGCAGGAATTGACCACCCGATTCACTGTCCGCTCCGATGCCCTCACCCGCACCATCATCGGCGGGTTCGTCATCAAGCATAAGGGAGTCACCTATGCGGTGACAGGCACCAAGGAAGGCCGCGAGCGCGAGGATGTGATCGAGATCACGACCGCCGCCCGGCCGGACCGCGCGAAGGAGGCCTGACCCATGGTCAAAATCACCGGCCTGCGCGAGATCAACGAGGTGCTGCGATCACTGCCGCGCGGGACCGGCAAGGCTGCCCTCACCCGCTTCGGCAAGAAACGGCTGGAGCCGATGCGCGACGCGGCCAAGGCGAAGGCGCCGAAGGATAGTGGTGAGCTCGCTGACAGCATCATCATTTCCACCCGGCAGGGCAGCCCAGGGCAGCGCAAGCGCCGGTTCCAGGACAAGGCGGCCGTCGAGGTCTATATGGGGCCGAGCAAGGATCAGCACGGCCATGCCGTACCGCAGGAATTCGGCAGCATCAACAATCCGCCCGCTGGCTACATGCGCGGCGCGTGGGATGAGCATAGTGACGCCCTGCTGACCAATCTCGCGGAGGATCTGGGCGCCGAGGTCAATGCCACCGCGGCCCGTCACCGCCGCAAGCTGGCGCGGAACGCGCGCTAAGATGGAGGAGGCTTTGCGCGCTTACATCCTGGCTATGACCGGGATGTCTACCGCCGTCGCGAACCGCGTCGATTGGGGCCTGTCGCCGCAGGGGCGCCCCTATCCGTCTGTCGTCCTGTGGAACATCAGCGCGATCGAACAGATGAACCTTGCGGCGCCGAGCGGCTGGGTCCGTACCCGCGTCCAGATCGACACATGGGGCACGACCTTCAAGCAGGCCCGCGACATCGCCGACATCATGGCCCCTCCAGGGCGGAAGGCTGGGCTGAATGGCCTGCGCGCGACCTTCGGCGGATATCGCTTTCGCATCTTCGTCATCGACCGTGATGCCAGCACGGACGAGGACCAGGCGGTCAACAGTGGCGTCGTCCACCGCGCCCGCCTCGATTTGGACGTCTGGCATTCGAAACTTTCAGGAGTATAGAGATGGCAGAGACTGCTGACGCCACCGATATCGGCTATGGCACCCTCTTCAAGAAGAAGACCGGTGCGTCGACCTACACCACGCTCGCCGAGGTGGTCGAATTCGAGCCGCCGGAAACCACAATCGATTCGGTCGAGTTCACCCACTTCACGTCGCCCGAGCGCTGGCGCGAGTTCAAGCCGGGCATGAAGGATGCCGGCGAAACCACGCTGACCTATAACCTGATCCCGGGTGAGGCGGACGACGACACGGTCAACGACACGATCGAGAATGGCGGCCTGTCGGAATGGCAGATCGAATGGCCGAACGGTGCGACGCTCGATATCAAGGGCTTCTTCACCAGCCACAGTCGCGCCACGCCGCTCGATGACAAGATGACCGGCGCCGCGACCTTCAAGATCAGCGGCAAGCCCGTCCTCACGCCCGCGCCGGTGACGCCGTAATATGCTGGCCAACAAGCATAAGGGTGAGGTCGCCTTCCCCGGGGTCGATGTGATCGGCTTCGAGGGGGGCGGCATCCTCCTGTTCGATTTCAACGCCCTCGCCGCCGTCGAAACGGTGCTCAAGGATATGATCGAGGACATCGGCACTCGCGTGCTGACCTCGCCCAGCGCAATGATCACCGTCATGCAGGCGGCTCTGGAAGAGCATCACGGCGCGGTCGATCCCCGAACCGCCGGCAAGGTCATCCAGGCGCTCGGTCGCGAGCAGGCCAGCGAGTTGCTGGCAGAGAGCTATTTGCTTTGCTTCCCGGAGGCGGCCCAAGGCGGCGACGCGGACCCTCTGGCGGCGGCGAAAGCCGCCCATGGAACATCGCCGAGTGCTGGCGCATCTGGATCGAAATCGGGCAGCCGGAAGAAGCCTTCTGGCGGCAAACGCCGCGGCTCTTCGCCCAAGCCGTAGAGGCTGCATCGTCGCGGCGCCGAGCGGAGATGGACCTTGCCATCATGACCGCTTGGCGCACGGCCTATTACCAGCGCGTCAAGAAACTGCCTGACCTGCAGAAAGAGCTGCGCAACGCCGATAAGCCGAAGCGCGCGACCCGCGCCCGGTCCTGGAAGAAGCAGGCGGCGGCATGGGGCAATTTTCTCGATGGCAAGAAATCCCGGGGGTGACGTGGCCCCTCGTTGCTCTCCCCCGGGAAATCCTCATTACACGCTGCAAGGCAAGCCTATGGTTTGCCGCAAGCGGCCACTACTTCAGGTGCGGGCGCCGGCACTGACCATGTGATGTCTTTCAGACCGTATCCTGCTGGCGGTGAAAACGTCACTGCGCTGGAGGCATAAAACCGGGAGGCGATCTGCGCTCCATCATCGCGATCGTCATCACGCGCAATCCATCCATCGCCTGTAAGCCAGCCGAGTTCAATTCGCTGGGGATCGCTACCGTCGAATGAGAAGCCGCCTATCGTTCCTGCCAGCGGCGGCGGCTTAGACGGCGAAAGCACGGTACGCATCTGGAAGCCAGTCACGCGCCCGTGTTCGCATCTGACTATGAATCTTGGATACTCCCCCGTTGCCAGTGGCGACGCGGAAATTGTGTAGAAAAATCCATCGCCTGGAGATTTCTCCAGCGAGTTCGAAGTGTCCGTTTTTCGGATCGGATCGTCGCCCTTCTCTGCGGTGCATCCGGCTAACGCCAGCACCAGTGCTGAAACCGTAAATTGCCTCATTCTCGCCTCCTGATTGGATTCGCGAGCATTGCGTGCTGGGGGTGCTATGCCAAGTTCTGTCATCGGCCAGCTGCGCGTCATCCTCGGGATGGACACCGCTGCCTTTGAAAAGGGCCTGACCGACGCCGAGCGGCAGATGGCGCGCGCCAACCGCAATCTTGAGCGCATGGGCCAGCGCATGGAGAATGTCGGCAAGTCGATCAGCGTCGCCGTCACCCTCCCCCTGCTCGCCGTCGGCGGCGCAGCGCTGGGCATGGCGGCAAAGTTCGAGAGCGCGATGAACCGCGTGGAAGCGGCCACCGGCGCCACCGGCAAGCAGCTCGACGCGCTCAAGCAGCGCGCGATCGACCTGGGCAAAGACAAGAGCTTCACCGCGTCGGCAGCCGAAACGGCCGATGTCATGGAGATGCTCGCCAAGAACGGCCTCAACGTGCAGCAGATCCTGGGCGGCGCGACCGAGGCGACGCTGCGACTGGCGGCGGCGAACGGCGCGGAGTTCGCGCCGGCCGCCGACGCGGTGACCGACATCATCCAGCAGTTCGGTCGTCAGGTCAGTGATGCCGACAGCATCGTCAACAAGATGACCGGCGCCATGCTGGTCAGCAAGATGGGCTTTGACGACTATCGCCTTGCGATCGGCCAGGCCGGCGGCGTTGCGGGCGGCATCGGTGTCCAGTTCGAAGACATGAACGTCGCGCTGGCCGCGACCTCGTCCCTGTTCGCCTCTGGATCAGACGCGGGCACCAGCTTCAAGACGTTCCTCACCTCCCTGCCCGGCAATTCCAAGCAGGCAAAGGAAGCGATCGAGGCCTATGGCCTGTCCTTCTATGATGCCCAGGGCAACATGAAGTCGCTCGGCGATATCGCCCAGAACCTGCAAGATCGGCTGGGCGGCCTGAATGACCAGGTGAAGAGCGAAGTGCTGTCCGACATTTTCGGCACCGACGCCATGCGCACCGCGATCGGCCTCATGAACCAGGGCGCCAACGGAATAGCCAAGGTCCGCGCCGAGATCGACAAGGCTTCGGCCCAGACGCAGATGGAAGCCCGAATGAAGGGCTGGGCTGGCGCAGTGACGCAGGTCAAGAAGGCCTTCGAGGCGGCCGCGATCGCCCTGGGTGACAGCGGCATTCTGGGCGCGATCACGAAGGTGCTGACGCTCGTCGCTTCGACCGTCGCCGCCTTCGCCTCGTTGCCGCAGCCCGTGCAATTGGTCATCGGCACCATTCTAGGCCTGACCGCCGCCGTCGGCCCGCTCGTCGTCATCACCGGCAAGGCGATCCAGATGTGGACCGGGCTCGCCGTCCTGCTGGTCGGCCGGTTCGTGCCTGCCGCGACCGCCGCGACCGCCGCGACCGCCGCGAGCGGGACCGCTGCTACAGGGGCCGCCGTCGGGTTCACCACGCTGCGCGCCGCCATGGCGTTCCTGATGCCCTGGGCTGCAGTGATCGGCGGCATCGCGCTGGCACTGTATGGAATGAGCAAGGCGACGGCGGAGGCGGCGACGCAGGCGGACGGCCTTGCCAATTCGCAGAGCGCGGCCAACAAGTTCCAGGCCGAATATCAGGCCATCATGGCAAAGGACAATTCGGCCGGCATCGCCTCGGGCGTCAACGGTCTGGCCGATGCGCACAAGCGCGCGGCGGACGAGGCGTTCCGCCATGCGCAGGCCGAGCTGGCAGTGCGCAAGGCGGCGATCATCCAGACCGCGCGCGATGCCCGCGCCGGCTACCGGACTGAAACCCGCACCCGCTATGAAACGGTGCCTGGCTCGCGCGAGCGGCGCGCGGTGCAGTATAATGAGCGCGTCGCCCTCTCGACGCGTCGCGGCGGGCGCGGCGGCGACAATAGTGGCCGGTCGGAACAGGACCGCGCGATGGATGCGGCCCGGTCGGACTGGCGTGCGGTCTATCAGCAAGAGCAGGATCTGATCGCCGCCCATAGGCAAGTGCTCGCGTCGCCGGCGGTCAAGCCGGTTGTGGTGACGCCGACCGCCGCCGCGAACGACAATGGGTCTGGCGGCGGGCGCGGCCGGGGCAGTTCAGGGCCGACGAAGGAAGAGCTTGCCGATCGTCGCGAGGCGATGCGCCTGGACGCTGAATTGGCCGCGGCGCAGCTGCGCGGCGATGAAGCGACCGTCCAGCGCCTGCAGGATCAGATCGACCTCAAGCGCCAGATCAAGGACTATGAGGACGCGGGCCTGACCGCTGTGGAAGCCAAGAAGGCCGCCGAGGCCGATCTGGCAACCATCGCCGCGGCCCGCCGCGTCGCCGCGCAGCGCGAGATCGCCGACCAGCGCCAGTCGGTCGAACTCGACATGGCGCGACTGTCCGGCGACGATGAACGGTCGCTACAGCTGGAGCGCGAGCTGGAGATCAAGGATCGCATTCTGTTCTTCGAGCGCCAGCTGGTCGACATCACCGACCAGAAGCTGCGGCTGGAGCAGGCGACCGCCATGGCCATGGAACAGCAGGCGAAGGTCGATGCTGCCCGCGCGGCTGGTCGCGCCCGCTGGCTGGCGCAGGATGAGGCTCAGCGCCGGATCGATGTGATGAAGGCACGCGGGGATACCGAAGAGCAAATTCGCCAAGCGCAGCGCCGCTATGACATTGAACGCCGGATCGAGCAGTTGAAGGCTCAGAATTTCACCGACGGCGCCGCACGCGAAAAGGCCACGGCGGAGGACAGCGAGATGGAACTTGCCCGCCAGCAGGGCGAATGGCGCGACACCATCAAGGGGGCAGCCCGCGCCGCGCTCGACGGTGACCTTAAGGGCTTCGCCTCGAACTGGTGGAAGGATGTCGCAGTGCGCGGCATGGAGCAGGGCCTGAACAGCATCAGCGATCTGCTCTTCTCGCTGTTCAAGCAGGCGTTCGGCCAGGGCGCATCCTCACTTGGTGGCGGGGGGAATTCAGGGAGTGTATTCGGCTCGATTGCTAAGGGCTTGGGAACCATCTTGGGCGGCGGCAAATCTTCCGCATCGTCCAGCCCTGTGATCAATCAGAGCGCGGTGTCGAAGGCCTTTGCCGGACTGCCTGGCTTTGCCAACGGCACCAACGGCTGGATGAAGCCGGTCGGCGGCATGTCGGGCGTGGACAAGAATGTCGTGGCATTCCGCATGTCCAGCAACGAAGAATTTGCCGTGCGTCACCAGGGTCAAGACAGCGGCCCAGTCGGCGGCGGCATCGCCCAGATCGTCCCCTCCCCCTATTTCGACGTCGTGGTGGACGGACGCGCCGCCATGGTCGCCGATCCGATCAGCCGCCAGAATGCCACCGGCGCCGTCAACGCCAGCAACCGCCGCCGTGATCGCCGGGCACAGCGTATGTACGGGCGCCGCTGATGTCCTTCGATCCCGTCGACCTGCGCGATATCCGCGTGCAGCTGGCCGAGCCTGGCATGCCGGATCCCGGCGTCCTGCAGCAGCCGGTGATGGGCGGCTTCACCAATCGCGTCGGCCGTCTGGGCGGTGGCCATACGGGTAAGTTCACTTTGCCGCCTGAGCGGATGGAGCCCGACGGCAGAAAGCTGGTCGCGCTGGCGCAGATGGCCAAGGAATATGGCGCGCTGTTCGAATATCCGCAGGTAGATTTCGTGGTCGGGACGCCTGGCAACGGCATCACAATCAGCGGCGCCCATGCCGGCGGTCGCTTCGTAACGATCACCGGCGCGACACCTCGCTACGTTATCCGCCAGGGGCAGGCGTTCAATGTCGAGCGCGTCGGTCACCCCTATCTGTATTTCGCGGCCGCCCAGACGATCCTGGATGACAATGGCGCAGGCATCGTCCCGATCACTCGCCCGCTACGTCGCAAGCTGTTCGGCGGCGAAGCGGTCGAAATCCGCCGCCCGGTCATCGCCGGGTGGATCGTGGGCGACAATTTCTCATGGCCGATCGACATGCAACGGACCGTGGGCCTGGTGTTTGATGTGTTGGAGCGGGCCTGATGACCATCCTATCCCCAGCACTCGACGCCGCGTTCGCCGGCGCGCGCGTCACGATGTTCGGCGCACTGCGGATGCAGTTGCCCGAGGGCCTGGACGTGCGCCTGCTCGACGGGTCTGCAGAGATCGAGATCGACGGGCAGGACTATTATGGCCATGTCGACGGTTTCGGATCGTGGGAATCGATCGACGAGATCGAGGATGGCTTTGGCGACGAGGCGCCCGGTACGTCGATCACCATCCTGGCCGAAAGCGATGAAGCCGCGGCACTGATGTCCGACCCCGATAATCAGGGGTCTGTCGTCACGGTCATGGTCGGCGCGCGCGATGATGCGACCGGCCTGTCGATCGGCGATCCCTATGTCCCGCTGCGCGGCATAGTGGATGTGCCCGTCCACGCATTCGGGCTGCGCAAATGCTCGGTCGATTTCGATATCGTGAGCGAGATGGACTACCTGATGCTCAATGATGAGGACCGGGTGATGTCGAGCAACTTTCATCGCCGCGTCTGGCCCGATGAAGCGGGCATGGACCATGTCACCGGCGTTGCCGAGAATGGATATTGGGGTACGAACCCGCCCACCGGCGGGGTGGAGAAGGTGACCGGCTGGAAGGCCGTGCGCCAGGCAATCGACACCAACCGACAGGCCAGCTTCTAGACCATGGACTTAGCCAAGCGGCGCAACGCCACCCTGCAGACCGTCAACCGGTTCGCGGGGCAAGCCCTCGTGATCGGCACGCATGACTGCGGCAAGATGGTGATCAGCCATTTGCGCGCCATGGGCCACCGCCCGCGCATCGGCGAAGGCGGGACGTGGAAGAGCGCGACCGGCCTGATGCGCTTCCTGCGCCGTCATGGTGGCAGCGGCGCGGCTTGCCTCGACGCCTGGCTGCCGGGTCGCCGCATCACGCCCGCCATGCGGATCATCGGCGATATCGTCGAGATTCCGGGCGAGCCGCCCTTCGGATGCTTCGGCATCTGCATCAACAATGGCCGCGTGCTGTGCTGGCTGGAAGATCTGGACGGCGCCGCGATCGTGCAGCCCGTGCAGCTGCTCGCGGCCTGGAGAAGCTGACCCCATGTCCAAGGCCCTGAAGGTCGCGGCCATTGCCGTCGCCATTGCCGCTGCCATCCCGACCGGGGGCGGATCGACCCTGCTGGCCGGCGCGCTGGGCGTGTCGGCCGCGACCGCGTCGGCCTTCGCCACGGCGGTCGCGATGGAAGCCAGCATCGTCGGCGCCATGACGGCGAAGAAGCCGAGCGTCGGCGGGGTGCAGACGACCTGGACGGCCGACCCGGATTCTCCGATCCCGATCCTGTTCGGCCGCACGCTCGCCAGCGGTGACATTCGCTATCGCAAGCAGCACGGCCGCGACAACGCCTATGACACGATCGTCAGCGTCCTGTCGGGCTGTGGGCCGGTCCATGCCATCACCCAGACCTATATGGAGAAGGAGCCGATCAGCTTCTCGGGCGGGCTGTTTGGTCACTATACCATCGGCGGTCAGCCGCGCATCTGGCAGGACGTTCAATATGGCGCCTGCCCCGAGGCGATGGCGCTGTCCAACGGGGTCGGCACGCCACCGGGCTGGGGCAGCGGTTCGAAGCTGTCCGGCTATGCCGCCGTGATGAATAGCCTGCTGTTCGACGGCAAGGGCGACGAGACGCTGACCAGCACGCCCCAGCTCAACTGGCTGGGCGAATGGGTGCTTTGCTACGACCCGCGCCAGGACAGCACATTCCCAGGGGGTGATGGCCCTTGCCGCGCCGATGACCAGACGACATGGGTCTATAGCGAGAATGGCTGGATACAGGCGCTGACCTTCGCGCTGGGCTGGCATCAGGGCCCCAACAATATCCGCGTCGGCGGCGCGGGGCTCAGCATCGACGCGATCGACGTCGCGACCTTTGTCGAGAATGCCAATATCGCCGACGCCAATGGCTGGAAGTCGGGCGGCCGGGTCACCACGGCGGATGACAAATGGGAGGTAATGAAGGCGCTGTGCCAGGCGGGCGGCGGCGAGCCAATCCGCCACGGCGCGATCCTGTCGGGCTATATCAACGCTCCGCGCGTGCCGATCGCCACCATCTATGAAGATGACCTGATCGGCGAGGGCTCCAGCTCCACCTGCCAGACGATGCGGGACCGGCCCAACGGGATCACGCCCAAATATACCAGCGAAGATCACTTCTGGGAGCAGGTGCCGGCGGGCACGGTGCAGATTGCCGCCTATCTGGCCAAGGATGGGCGCGAGCGGACCAAGGCCGTCACCTATCCCATGGTCCAGTGCAGGGCGGGCGAGACGCCGGACCAGGCGGCGCAGCTGGCCGCCTATGACATCGCCAATGCGCGCGAGGCCAGTCCGATCGTCCTGCCGCTCAAGCTGCGCTGGATCGGCTTCCTTCCCGGCGATTGCCTGCACATCGACGAAGGCGCCAAGTCGTTCGGCTGGATCGCGGGCAAGGATGTGATCATCATCAAGCGCGCGCTCGATCCCACCACCGCAACCGTCACCCTGACGCTGCGCACCGAGGATCCTGACAAGCATCCGTTGGCGCTGTCACAGGTCGGCGTGCCGGCGCCGGTGACTGACAGCACGTCGACGCCGACGATGGACACACCAGACGCCGGCAGTTGGGCTGCGAGCGCCGGGACGGGCGATGTCCCCTCGATCGTGATCGCGGGCGCATGTGAATCTCCCAGCGCCACCTCGATCGACTTTGCCTATCGTCCCAACGGTGCGACCGCATGGGCGGACCAGTTCTCCGCCGGATCGGACAGCACCGGCAAGGAATTCACCGGCCTTGCATCGGGCGCGAGTTATCAGGTGGGCGTGCGCTACCGCTCGGCCTTCGGGCTTAGTGACTGGCTGATCCTCGGGCCGGTCACGGTCGGCACGCTGACCGCCGCGTCGGCGGCGACGGCCGACACGGCAACCAATGCAGGCAATGCCACGCAGCTGGGCGGCACATACACCGCCGCCGACATCACCACGATCCTCAACCGGCTCGACGCCGCCGACATCCCCTGAACCGGAGCTACCATGTCCAATCCGACCGATCCGGCGGTGCTGCACCTGCGCGCCAAGCGCTGGGTGCCGTACGATGACAAGATCATCATTCGTGGCGTCGACCTGACCGGCGCGGCGCTGAAGGCGCAGGTGCGGCTCTATCCCGACGCGCCCGGCGATCCGCTGATCAGCCTCGAGCAGACGGTGCCGCTCGCCCAGGGCCTGTCGGTATCGGTCGCGGACGACGATGGCGTGCCGGTCAGCACGATCCGGATGCTGATCAACGAGACGACGATCGAGCAGCTGCTGCCCTTCGCATCCAACGGCACCGAGCCCGGCGCCGAGATCAAGCTGTCCTGGGACATGCTGATCACCGTCGTGGGCATGCGCAAGGCCCGCTGGTTCGCGGGTAATTTCATCATCGTGCCGGGGAGCACCCAGATATGACCGCTTCCTTCGAGCTGGTGACGAAGCAGAATGTCGTCCAGCTGCAGAGCGTCGACCTGCTCGCACGCTATGTCGGCACCGCGACCGCCGAGATCGACGGCAAGGTCGCCGGCGTGGCGGCCGATGCACAGGCCGCGCAGGCCGCCGCCGTCGATGCCGCCGCCAGCAAGGTGGAAGCGCTCGATGGCGCGTCCACTTCGCAGGCCGGCGCGCAGGTCGCGTCTGACCAGGTGTGGGGCTTTCGCTATGGCAGCCTGGCGGCCGCCGCCGCCGATCCCGATCTGGAAACCGGCGATGCCTTCGACGTGTGGGCGACCGATGGCAGCGGGCGCTGGTTTTCCGGGGTCAAGACCGGGCCGTCCAGCGCGGAGGAAGTCCCCTACTCCGACCGCGCCACGCTCAAGGTGCTGGCTGTCTCGCTCTTCACCGATCTGGCCGGGCGGTGGATCCCGCTGGGCATGGATGCGGTGCAGACCAGTGGCCATTCGGTCAAGGGCATCGGCGCGGCGCGCTATGTCTATGACGCTTCGGTCGATGCCGCCTACGTCGCGGACCATCCGCGATCGAGCGCTCTAAGCAAGAATGGCCGCGGCTTCCGCCTTGCGGTCGATGTGCCTGACGCCAAGATGCTGGGAGCGCGATCGGGTCAGGACAGCGCGGCGGCGATCGAGGAGACGATGCGCGTCTGCTACGAGCGCGGCCTGGGCCTCTGGACGCTCTGGAAGGAAGGGACCGGCGTCTATCTGATCGAAGGCCAGGGCGCGACTGATCCGACCGATCCGGGGAGCACGTTTCAGCGCGGTGTCCTGACCTCTGTCCCCGATCTGCTCGGGGAGTCTGACGGCGCTGAGCTCATGATCAAGGCGGCGGACCATGTGAAGAATGCGCCGACGATCTTTGGTCACCACACATGGAAATATCCCGATCTTCGCAACGCTGGGCTGATCGGCAAGTGGACGCTGAATGGCAACATGTATGATGCCGAGCGCAATCCGGGCGGCATCCCCTTCGATGATGGGCGCGATGGTGCCGGCGTCTTCAACGAGGCCAATGTCTACCAGTTTCAGGCCGGTTTCACGGCCTACAAGGCCAGCGGCACCATCTCGCTCGGCAACATCACCTGCATCAACATGCGCGGCTCCGGCGTCGAGATCGGCAAGGCGGCAAGCGTGTACGGCGAAGAATATGTCGCGCGCTGCACGATCGAAAGGCTGCATACGAAGGACGTATTCAGAGAGGCGCTGAGCCTTTTCAACGTCGAATATGCGGACGTCGGGCCGGTCTATATCGAAGGCAACGGCTATTGGGTGACAGGTGTCAACTGCGAGGGGCATCAGCGGCTCGATCGCGTCCGCAACATCCATATTGCGCGCATCTTCGCTGACTACACTACCGGCCTATCGCCCCAAGAGCGCACGCCCGGCCTGACCAATCCCGCCGATCGCGAAGCCGCGCGTGCGATGTTGCGGCGCATCTTCACCGCGTCGCATTTTTACGACGGGTTTGAGGACAACGCCTTCGATGGCAAATGGCTGAACATCAGCATCGGTGAGATTATCGGCATTCAGGCGTGCATAGATGTCTACTACTTCGCCAATGTCCGCATCGGCCGCTGCACGCTCACCATGCCGCACGACGAGGATCTGACCGCACATAATCTGATCCCCCGTGATGGATCATCGGTCAACGCGATCCGCTGCCATTCCCCCGGTGTCACTGGCCTGTATGGCCTGACGTTCGACGCACCGCCCCGGATCGAGGGTCATTATGAAGACGCGATCTGGATCAACAATTATGACGATGTGCTGATCCCGGATGGCACGGTCATCACCGGCGTCCGAAAGAGCGCCGTCCGGCTGGACGACTGTTCGGGCCGCGTGGGCTACATCAAGGCAGTCAATTGCGGGCTGGTCAGCGCGCGCGGCTACGCGGTCGATGTCTGGGGCGCCAAGCGCGGCCTGTTCATCCGTGAGCCGGTAGCGATCGACACCCGCGCTGGCGCGAGCCGCACGATGCAGGGGGCGGTCAGGCTCAACGGCGCCAGCGTCGACCATGTTGAAGTGTCCGGCGCGCGCAACCTCAATACGTTCGGGACGGTGCCTGTCGTCAATGTCGGCGATGCCGCCGTTGCGGTGGGCAATATGGACATGGCGGCGCCGGTCCATGGCTTCAGCACACCGGTGGCATTCGCGACGGTCGACCGGGGTTTTGAGGTCAATGGCAACCTGCGCGTGGGCGACATGAACGGCGGTGCGGATACATTCATCGAAGCGCGGGCACCGGCTGGCTTTAAGGCTAATCTCAACATGAGCATTGGGGAGGTGCTTGAGTATCAGCTTCAGCTGACCCCCGATGGTCAAATGCAGGGCCTCCAATTCTCCGACAGCTTTGTCCGTGTTGATTTCGCAATCCCTGAAGGTGGCGGCATCAATTTCCCCTCGATCACTTACGACAAGCCGCTGCGCATCAGCGGCTTCGCCCTGTGGCCCACCGCCGCCGGCACCTGGCGCACCAAGGCCGCACCCGACCCCGCCACCGATACTGCCGGCGTCGCTGTCGGCGACCAGACTGGAGCTTGATCCATGGCCCTCCCGCCAACCGACATATCGCGAAAGCTGCGCAAACAGATCGAGGATAAAATGACGACAGGATCACAATATACCGATGTATCGGTCGCATCGCTCTCCGCTGGTCAGGCGGCTGGGACAACCAGCGTCATCGCGGCGAACGCGGCGAGGAAGGGGATCAAGATAATCCCGCCGTCCGACTGCATCCTCAAAATAGTGTCCGGCGCGACGGGCGGCGTCCCGCTGTTCGGCGGGGTGGCGAATGATTTCAGCGGCCCGGAATGTCCTATCAACGCGCTCTACCTCAGCGGCCTGCTGCTCGGCGCAGCCGTCACGATCTGGGAGGCCTGAGCCATGGCTGACCTTGTAGCAGCCGTTCTCGTTGGCAGCGCGAAGGTGGAATTGGCGGCTGCGGCAATGGGCCGTCCGCTTATGCCTCGGTGCATGTTGTTCGGAGATTCAATCACGCATTACAACAGCTATGACAATCCGAGCGCCCCAAATGAGACGGGAAATGGTCTTTCCGGATATTTTACGCACCTGAACTGGATCAGCGGACAGCGCTTCAGGCTGGCTTACGAAAAGGGTGTTCCCGGCAACACCACGCGTCAAATGGCGGCGCGGTACGATATCGACGTAGCCGCCAACTACAGCGGTTTCGACATGATGTTCCTGCTGGGCGGGACCAACGACATGATCTTTGGCCAGGCCGGGCCAACGGTTAGCCGACCTCGCACAATTCCCAAGGAGGAGACGCTTGCCAACCTGATAGCCATGGCTACGGCAGCCCTGGCAGCAGGTAAGGCGGTGGTACTGATCATGATCCTCCCCCGGGCCGGCACTGGTTGGAACCCGATCACCGACAACACGGGTCAAGCACAGCTTGCGCGCGAGATCAGATGGGTAAACCAGCAGCTGAAGCTATGGCGCGCTTCTCTCTCGCCATTGGTGCCGCTCTACCTTGTCGATTGCGACAGAGATTTCGTTGATCCAGCGTCTGGGAGCGGCTTCGGTTCATTGACTGTAATGTCAGATGGCCTCCATCCTAATGGTCGCGGTGCCGCTTTCATGGCGCGGCGCATATGGTCGGTCATATCACCGCTGTTCCCTTCCATACCGCCCTTCTCGCCCACTGATGATCTTTATGACGCGACTTACAACCCGCTCGGAAACCTGGGCGGAGCAAATGTATCGTTCCGAACGACAAGTGGTGGCGTAGCTACACGCGTCTCTGGAACGGTGCCGCAGAACTGGAACGTGTCGCGCGCGGTTAATGCTTCAGGCCCTCCCATAGGCGAGGTCGTTGTTTCAACCGTGGCGCAGGCTGCCGGATATGACGCGGCTTCTGGAAACGCCTTGCAGTTCGTCGTCGACATGGCGGCGGGGCAAGGATCGAATGAAGTGGTGCAGCTGCAAGGGCCGAACATCGTGTCAGGTTTTGCTGCTGGGGACAGCGTGGAGCTTAGTTGCAGCTTGTCCTGGGCTGATGCTGTCAATTTCAGCAACCCCGCCCTTATCCTCCAGGATTTTGACGGAACCGCAAACTTTCTTTCGTCTGACGGAAAAGTCGCGAGCGGTGTGGGCGTGGGAGACATAACAACCCCGCACCCCATTACTATGAAGACAAGGACGCGCGTGCTTCCAGCAGGCGTACAACGTCTGAATATGCTTCTGCAGCTGGCCTTCAATGCTTCTGCAAGTCCGGCGTCGGGTACCTTCACTCTCACCGATGTTCAGATCCGCAAGGTGGCTTAACGAGCGCGGGATCGCTGGCAACCGCTGAGCAGCCAGCAACCCGCGCGTCGTCACGCTTGGGTCGGTGCGATGAATAGGAACGTAGCCATGAACACACAACAGGGAGCAATGACGATGACGCCTTGGGGCGAGGCGTTGATCGCCAAATATGGCTGGATATGGGTTGGCCTGTCGTTCGGCTTCCTCGCCAAATATGCGCTCCTCATCAAGAAGGGCGTGAAGATCAAGCCGACCTTGGTTCTGGCTGATCTGCTGATCCTGCCGATGGTCGCGCTGATATCCTACTGGATGATCAGTCGGGCCGGTGTCGATGGCGAGGGGGCTGCGCTGATCACGGCCGGCGCAACCGTTGGCGCGGATCGCATCGTCAAACTCTATACAGATCGGTTCGTCCGCCAGGTGGGCGATGTGATCACCGACGAAGCCATGCGTCGCAAGGCGGCCATCCGCGAAGAAGTGCAGGCCGAACTGAGCGCGGAGCGAACCCTGCATGACATCGCAACGGGCAAGCGGCCCTTGGGAGGTGAATGATGGCGTCTCTGAAAGAAATCCAGACCTTCATCGGGGTGAAGGCAGACGGCGTTCTCGGTCCGGTAACGCTCAACACCATTGCCGCAAGGCTGGGCATGAAGACTGGCCGCTACGTGTCGTCAGCCGGGCAGGCACTCATCAAGTCATTCGAGGGCTGCAAGCTGGCGGCTTATCCCGACCCCGCAACCGGCGGCGACCCGTGGACCATCGGATACGGGGCTACCGGGCCCGGCATCTACAAGGGCGTGGTATGGACGCAAGATCAGGCGGACAAGCGCTTCGGCGAGGATATCGCGGCGTTCGGCGATGACGTGTCGGCGCTGATCGGCTCAGCGGCCACCAGCCAGGCGCAGTTCGATGCCATGGTGTCCCTGGCCTACAATGTCGGGATCGGCAACTTCCGTGACAGCACCCTGCTGCGGCTGCACAAGGCTGGCGACCATGCAGGCGCAGCGGCACAGTTCGCTCGCTGGAACAAGGCCAATGGCGCAGTTATGGCGGGCCTGACGCGGCGACGTGAAGCCGAGGCGAAGATGTATCGGGGGCAAGCATGACCTCCCCCAACGACCACTTCTCCGAAATCGTCCTGCTCGGCATTATCTCGATCGGCGTCATGGTGCTGATGGGCCTTGCGATCCGCGACAACAGCGCGGGCGAGGCATCGGCATGGACCGCGATCCTTATGGCCATCATCAACGCTATCAAGGAGCGCTGGCAGCAGCGGAGCCTTGATCGCATGGGCCAGAGCCTCGCCAACGCGCCGCCCGCCAATCCTCCTGCACAGGATCCGCAGACATGAGCCTGATCGACATCATGACCGCCTTCTGGATCACCGTGGCGCTTCTCGGCGGCGGCGCCTGCATCCTGGCGAACTATCTGACGAGGGCGCGCTAATGGGACTGGGCAAGATCACGCGCGGGCTCGGCAAGGTCGGGCTGGCATTCGAGGCGCTGGGCTATGTCGTGACCGCTGCAAAGGCGCTCGGCCGGGCGGTCAAGCGTGCCCCTGACGCGCGCCGCGATGACGATAAGGTGCGCCAGGAGCCAGCGCTCGATAGCGCACGGGGTATCGAAAGCCAAGACATGGCCGACCCTCGTCGTCAGCCCTGATTGCGTAGGTGACGGAACGCCATGCTGACGATGAAGATCGCCACTAGGTAGACGATTAGATCTGATGCTCCGTCTGGCATATCCGCCCCTTTAGGGCGACGATAACGAAGCTACAATATGGTTAACGTGATGTAGATCACTCGGAGCATCAGACTTTAGCACAAGCTACGCGACCGCGTTACGAAGCGCTCTGCTTGCCCGGAATGTCACCGCCCGGCGTGGCGCAATCGAAACCTCAACCCCGTTCTTCGGATTGCGACCGAGGCGTTCGCCCTTGTCATGCAGTACGAAGGTGCCGAAGTTGGTAATCTTGACGTTCTCGCCAGCCGCCAACGCATCAGCAATGTGCAGAAGGATCGAATCGACCATCCCCTGGCAGTGCCCCCGCGGCAATCTTGTGTGCCGATAGATTGAATGCGCGATATCAGCGCGCGTCAAAGTCAAGAGTTCGCTCATGCTGCCCTCAGTTTAATTCTGTATTTGATGTCGATTTTACAAGGAGATGGCAAGGTCATCTGGTGGCGATCCCGATCGCGACCCAGCGACCGACACCACGACGATCAGCCAGAACTTAAGGGTGAGCAGTAGGCGATTCATCAGTCCCCTTCGCGATGCTTCGGCCTGGCGTGCGTCCAGCCCGATATCGTGTCTGGCTTTGGCGGCTCTGTGATGCGCTTGATAGCCCATCCCGACAGTATATCCAGCGCGCCCTGCTCGCTGCCTATCCCGTTCGTCCCGACATCATATAGCGTTTCATCGCCGCGCTTGACCGTGATGTGAGCATGCGCCCGGTTGCCATCCATCCGCGTCTTCCATCGGAATGACAGGCGGTTCTGCCGGCAGAAGTCGCGGATTAGGGTATCGTCAGGCATGCCCCATGTTCGCGCTTCGTTCGCGATTCGGTCAACCCTTCCATCCGACACATGTTCGCATTATGTTCCCCCCATGAGAATCTCCGCTGACCGTGATCGGCCGGCCGCCGTCCCGTCGATCGGGCTGGCGATCGTCGGGGCCGACTTCCGCACCGAATGCGCGCTGCGGCGCCAGGCTGAGATCGATCGGTGCATCGCCGGGGAGCGTGTCACCCTTCGGCCGCTCAAGCGGCTGGTGGAGGGTGTTCCAGCCGTCTCGGTCTATTCGCAGCGCGGCCGGCAGATTGGATATGTCAGCCCGACCCATGCCGACTGGGCCCGCAACCTGCTCCCCGACATCAAGGCGATCTTCCATAAGGCGGACAGCTTCGGCGCGATCATCCGGGTGGCGACTGATGGGACGGCCCCCACCCTGCCCCAGCCGACCAGGAGCGGCAAGATGATGCGCCGGCCGCACGAGGTGCCAGCCGAGCCGGTAGACGAATTCTGTGACATCTTTCCATGTCGATCATCAAAATTCGACCGACCTAGCTGAAAGTACATGTTTCGGACTCTGCCTGGAGCATCCGTTCAGGGCGTTGCCATCGTGTCCGCGCAACTACGAAACCATCTTTTACAGTGTGCCCTTTTTTTCTCAGATATCGAGTAACCGCTCGCATATGAGCACCGGTGGTAAATACATCATCGAGCAAAACAATTTCCGATCCTGCGGGGATATCGTCCCCGCCGCGCAGCTTCATCTCGATCAGAGCGGAATCTCGTCCACCTCCTTCAGAGCTTTTGGGCAGCTTTTGCGAAAAGTAGAGTGACGGTGTTGCGATCAATTTTGGATTAAAAGCCTGAATGGCGTTTGCAATTCTACCGCCCGTGAAAGAAGCGCCGGGCGCGACATGATCCGAGGCGGGAATAGGAATTACAAGGACGTCCGAATAGCCTGCGCTGACGATCTTTTTGGCAATTGACGTTGACAATAAAGAAAGCGCCCTTTTTCTGCCATTATCTGTCGAATCAATTGTTACGGTCGCCCCCGATTTCATCGGAATCCGCGATGTACCGTTAAACGCCTTATGTTTTATTGCCTTAACAAGGTTTAGTGCAACCCAGTCAAACTGCTGCCAGCCATCTGTCCAATCTTCACTCTTTGCTCGATAATAAATGACAGGATGTATATTTATCGTCATTTACTATAAATCCTCTCTATGAAGGAAGACGTACTCTCGAGCACGATGCATTTTTCGTAGCTCAGAAATTTTTTCGGCCAAGTCAGCCGATGATCTTCTACAACTCCTTTAGAAATTCCTAACCACCTTCCCAGTTTCACACATTCAGCAGCCTGATGCAGTGTGCCAGAGCTTTCAGAAGCCTCGATTATCACGCTCCCATCAGATACCGCTGCCATGGTTCGATTTCGAGCAGGGAAATTGGATTGGAATGTGCGGCTACCATTCGGGAATTGTGAGATAAGAAGGTGATCTCGGTAGATCTTCTCTTGGAAGATGGCATTGTTGGCGGGATAAGCTTTGTCCAAGGGCGTGCCTATGACAGCGACAACCTTGCCGCCATTTGTCATAGCTGCGCCCAGGGCTTGAGTGTCAACTCCATCCGCAAGCCCCGAAACAACCACCACGCCAGCTTCCGCAAGCTCGCGCGCAAACCGATTGGCACGGCGCTTACCAATCTCGCTCACCTTACGTGTGCCTATAACGGCAACGCATGGCCTTAGAAGAAGGTCGATATCTCCAGCATAATAAATGGGTATCGTGCCTGAGTGCGAATTGGAGCGATCAAGCATGTCGTACTGCTTTGCGGCCATCGCCCCGCGGCCAGATCGATGGAGGATCTCCCGCAAATCACTCTCTTCCGAATAAACCGGCGGGGTGTAGCGGGAACGGTGTCCTATTAAATCTGTGGTCATCGGCTCGGCACCCATAAGCCCTCCCTTTTTACCGACTCTGCGAACCATACGCGAAGATTGGCCGATCGCAAAAGGCGGCTCGGCTGATGGCTGGCCTACTGACGTTTCAGCCCATTTCGACAAGTTCGGCAATGCCGCACTATTGCGTCCGTGAACAAAAGGGGTAACATGTGGAAATTGGCATTGAAAAGATTGGCATTTCTACCGACTTTTAATCAGTAGGTCGCTGGTTCGAACCCAGCTGGACTCACCACCCCCCGACATCGCGACAGCAACCGATCCCGACGCATCCTTGCCGATCGAGCGCGCGCGTCCACGCCATTTCTGCACGCAACGCACAACTGTCGTGCCAACAAACGGCAGGACAGGACGCCCCCGGATGATATCGAGCGGGCGACGCGCCCGCTGCCAAGATCCGGGGCGCACACCGCGGTTTTCGAAAAGCGGGCGCGTCACCCCGGCAGAGGGTCAGAAATTCCCTTTGCGCATCGCGTCGATCATCAGCCGCCAGCAATTGGCAGCGTCGCTCTGCAACGCGAACTCCGCATGATGCGGATTATAGGTGCGAAATATCTCGCCACCGGCCTCCTGCATGAATTCACTGGGCTCGTGCAGGGCATCGACGACAGCCACAACAGCCGGCAGATAATCCCGCCACCGGTCCTCCGACTGGGTCTCAAGGGCGCTCAGGGCCCGCGCAGCGCGTTCGATCGGTATCATGTGCCAATGCTCGGCGGAGCGCTTGATTCGGTCAAGGAAAAGCCGCCAAAATCGCCTTCATTCCCAACAAAAGAGAACGGCTCCGGGATCAAATCCCGGAGCCGCACAGCCATTCCCATCGGAATGCGATGGATCAGAACTTGCCCTGGATACCGACGAAGAAGCGACGGCCAGGATAATAGAGATCCACCGGCATATCCTTGTTGATATAGACCTTGGAATATTCCTTGTTGAGGTTCTGCCCCTCCAGGAAGACGCTGAAATGATATTCCGGGAAGCGCAGCGTGATCTTGCCGTCCAGATAGCCTTCACCCTTGCGATAAAGCGGGTTGTTGCCATTGGTCGCGCTGATCACCGTATCCAGCCACTTGGAACGATAATTGTAGCTCACCCGGAAGTTCAGCCAGTCCTTGTCGTAGAAGAAGCTGGCGTTGTAGGTATATTTGGAAAGGCCCGGATATTCCTTCAGCTCCGCACCGGTCGCGCTGTTGGTCAGGTTGGTGCGAATGGCGCGGGCATAGGTGAAGTTGCCGCTGGCACCGAACCCGTCGAACGGCTTGGGCAGGAAGGTGAAGGCTGTCTGGGCGCTCGCCTCGATACCGTCGAGCAGCGCGCCATAGCCGTTGACCGGCTGACGCACCGTATAGCTGGTGCCGTCATGGAACAGGTCGACGCCGCTGCGCGTCACGTTGGGAATGACGAAGCTCGACTCATATTTCTTGTAATAGCCAAGGCTCAGCATCGTGTCGGCATTGGGATACCAGGCCAGGTTCGCTTCCCACTGGTCGGCGCGATAGGGCTTCAGGTCCGGGTTGCCTGCGGTGCAGACATCATCGGTTCCGATCAGGGTCTGGTCATCCAGGCAGTTGATGTTCGGCACCAGGTCGGCCGGCTTGGGACGGGCCAGATTCTTGGCCCAGTTGGCACGCAGGAACAGGTCGCGGGTCAGTTCCAGGTTCGCGTTGAACGCCGGCAGGAAATCCGTGTAGCTGTTGGAAATCAGGGCTTCCTGCGCAGCAATCGTCACCGTTTCGGTACCGCCGGTCGCATTGATCCGCGTCACGCGGCTGATGTTGGTGCCAACGCCGGTATCCTTGGTATGGGTCCAGCGCAGGCCCGCATTGCCGGTCAGGCGCATGCCGAAAATCTCGGTATCAATATCGGCCATGACATAGCCGGCATAGATTTTCTCGTCGATGCGCGCGCTCGGAATCTGCGGCAGGCCATCGGCCTCCAGCACCAGATCCTGGTCGAAGCCCGACAGGTCATAGAATTTCGACAGCACGCTGGCATCGAAATTCGGGAAGGCAATCGCGCTCGGAATGCCCGAAGGCGCCCCCTTCAGGCCCGAGAAGAGCGGTGCGCCGCCGGTAACGCCACCCAGCGCGCTCACCATCGCCTGATATTGGGCGGGGGTCATGTACCAGGTATTGCCGTTGCGGGTCTGCGTCGGGTTCTCGACGATGTTGGTCGTGTAGGACACGTTGGCGCTCGACTGATAGGTCATCGTCGTCGGATCGAGCAGGCGCGAGCCACCGCCAGCATAGTTGAGGAACTTCTGCCGGCGCCACTGTCCACCGAACTCGATCTTGCTGACGATCGGGTGGTCGATTTCCCAATCCGCATCGAACTTCAACTGGTCTTCGGTATTGTTCAGCTGGCCCGGACGATATTGCAGCGCCGGCCCATAAACCGGCAGCGGCTGGCCATTGGCGCCCACGCGCGAATAATCGGTATAGACGTTGGGATCAGCCGGATCGAAGCTCGACGGGAAGGTGAAGACCGGCACGCCCTGATCGTTGCTGCGGTCGATGCTGATGCCAGCGACGCTGGTGCCGATCGAGATCAGGTTGGTTTCCTGCTCGGTATGGGCGGTCGCGTGCGACCCCATCGCGTCGATCTTCAGCCGGCTGCCCACATCCCAGGTGAAGCCACCCGAGAAATATTTGCTGTTCTGGTCATAGCTGAAGTCGCGGCGCTGGACGCCCACGATGTTGCCCGCGCCATTCCAGTTGGGAGCAGCAGCCGTGCCGACATTCACCGCATTGACCGCCGTGGTCAGGCTGGTGACGACATGATTTTCATTCACCGTCGACGTGCCCAGTTGCACGCGCGGGCGCGAAGTACCGCCATTGGTGCCAGCCGCCAGAGCGGGATCGAGATTGAAGCGTTCGATACGACCCAGATCGATCGAATAATTGGTGTCCTGCAGACGCTGGTTGCGCAGGTTGATCTGCGCATTGGCATAGGCACGGAAACTGGGAGCGACCTGATATTGCAGCGTCACATCGCCCGAAATGCGCTTGTCGTTACGCACCCACTGGCGATAGCGCGGCACGGTCGGCGCCCAGTCGAAGAACTGGGTTTCGCAGGCCAGCCGGCGCGCGGTCGCGTTGGCCGTCGAGGTGCCACCGACGCCAGCGCAGCTCTCATAGGTGTTATAATTGGCATAGAGCGGATCGGCGACCGTCTTTTCGGTCGAATGATCGAAATCGGCCAGGCGCGACCAGTTGGTGTTGCTGATATAATCCTGGCGCGTATCGACGTCGCTATAGGTGGCGTTGACCAGGATACCCAGGCCATCGATCAGGAATTTGGGTGCGCCGGCAAAGAAGGTCAGGCGCGGCTTCCAGGTTTCGGTCAGTTCCTGATTCTGGCCCGCCGCCGTCAGCGAAAAGAGCGGATCCTTCAGTTCCAGCGGCTTGCGCGTTTCGACGCGCACCGTGCCGCCAATGCCACCTTCGGTCAGGTCGACGGCATAGCCCTTGTAGACGTCGATCGACTTGACCAGTTCGGCCGCAATTTCGCGGAAGTCGCCGGCGCGGGTGCCGGTGGCGCTGACCTGGCTGACGCCGTTGATCTCGACGCGGTTGAGGTCGGGCTCGACGCCGCGGATCGAGATCTGCGTGCCCTCGCCAAAGTCGCGGCTCAACTGGACGCCGGTGATGCGGGCGAGCGAGTCACCGATATTCTTGTCGGGGAAGCTGGCGATATCGTCGGCGACGATCGAGTCGACGACGGTGTTGGCGATCTTCTTGCGGTTGATCGCCGACTGGAGCGAGGCGCGGGTACCGACGACGACGATATCGGCGGCCGAAGCGGCGCCCTGCTTCTTTTCGCCTTCGTCATTTGTCTGAGCAATAGCCGAAGCCGACACCAGCATGACGCCGGCCAAGGCGAGGGCGGAAGCGCCCTTCAGCGTCCGGCGAACCATCGCGATGTTGGAAAAATGTTGCACGCTTTCAGTGGTATGCTCGCGCATAGCCGATCCCCTCTCTCCCAGAACACCCCATGACCGACTCCGTTTCCCCACGGTCGTCGAATCAGTTTCTAGACGGAGAGTTACTGAACCTATATGTGGGATGCAATTCTAATATTTGGATCAGTAGTGATCCGGAGGGGAGATTGATGCAAATGCGCACCACTATTCGGGCCTTTACCCTGATGCTCGGGCTGGCGACTTCGACCACGGCATTGGCAACTGGCCCCACCGCCCGAATAGCGGCCGAACGACTTGATCGCGGCGCGGTAGCGCTACCAGCACAGGGCGGCGGCATGCTCATTACATGGCGTCTACTGGCCGATGATCCCGCCACCATCCGTTTCCGCCTGTTGCGCGACGGCAAGCCGATCCATGACAGCCGCGTCGGCGAAGCCACCGCCTTCGTCGACAGGAAGGGCAGCGCCACCAGCCGCTATGCGGTGCAGCGGATCGGCGACAAGAGCGCCCCCTCCCCAGCCATGATGTGGGACAAATCCTATCTCTCCATCCCCCTCACGCCCCCCACCGACGGCGTCACCCCGGCCGGCGAGTCGTTCAGCTACACCGCCAATGATGCGAGCGCGGCCGATCTGGACGGCGACGGCCGTTACGAGATCATCCTGAAATGGGATCCGACCAACAGCCATGACAATAGCCAGGCCGGCTATAGCGGGCCGGTGCTGCTCGACGCCTATCGGCTCGATGGCACACGGCTATGGCGCATCGACCTTGGCCGCAACATCCGCGCCGGCGCCCATTATACCCAGTTCCTCGCCTTCGACTTCGACGGCGACGGCCGCGCCGAAGTGGCGATGAAGACCGCTGACGGCACGGTCGACGGCACCGGCACGGTGATCGGCGACGCCAGGGCCGACTGGCGCGGCCATGATGGCGAAGTGCCTCAGCGCGACCGCACCGGCGCCAAGATACTGCCCGATGGCACCAAGGTCGCGCCGATGCAGGGCCGCATCGTCAAGGGGCCGGAATATCTGACCGTCTTCGACGGCCTCACCGGCAAGGCGCTGGCCACCGCCCCCTATGATCCGCCGCGCTATCCCGGCGGCAATCCCACGACCGAGCAGCTGGCCGAAAGCTGGGGCGATGGCTATGCCAACCGATCCGACCGGTTCCTGGCCGGTGTCGCCTATCTCGACGGGCATTTGCCCTCCATGGTCTTTGGCCGCGGCTATTATGCCCGCACCGCGATCGCCGCCTGGGACTGGCGCGACGGCAAGCTGACCCAGCGCTGGCTGTTCGACAGCAGCCAGCCGGGCAATGGCGACTATGCCGGACGCGGCAATCACCAGCTTTCGATCGCCGATGTCGATGGCGACGGCCGCGACGAGGTGATCTACGGATCGATGGCGGTCGATGACGATGGCAAGGGGCTGTGGACCCAGCCGCTCTTCCACGGCGACACCATGCATGTCAGCGATCTCGACCCCGCCCGTCCCGGCCTCGAAAAATTCGGCGTGTTCGAGGATCAGCGCCAGAATGGCATGATCGGCTCCGCCCTGCTCGACGCGCGCACCGGCCAGATGCTCTGGTCCACCCCGGCCGAAAAGGACACCGGTCGCGGCGTCGCCGCCGATATCGATCCGCGCCACTGGGGCGCCGAGTTCTGGAATTCCAGCTCCGCCGAACTGTTCGACGTCGCCGGCAAGCCGATCGGCCCGCGCCCGCGCCAGATGAACTTCGCGATCTGGTGGGACGGCGACCTGTTGCGCGAACTGCTCGACAAGACGACCATTTCCAAATGGGATTGGGAAAATGGCAAGGAAATCCCCCTGCTCTCGCCCGAAGGCCTGTCGTCCAACAACGGCACCAAGGCGACACCGGCGCTTCAGGCGGACCTGATCGGCGACTGGCGTGAGGAAGTGGTGTGGCGCAGCGCGGACAATCGCGAGCTGCGCATCTACACCACCCCCTATCCGACCATGCACCGCTTCGTTACGCTGATGCAGGATCCGGTCTATCGCCTCGGCGTCGCCTGGCAGAACACCGCCTATAACCAGCCGCCGCACACCAGCTTCTATCTGGGCGCTGGCAAGCAGGGCGAACGCTGACAACGGCTCGGGCGGCTCAGCATCGCGTGCGCCGCCCGATCTGACTGACCAATATATGGATCATTCATCCATTTTTAGGGATATCTATTGACCCCTCGCCCGGCATCGCCCAAAGTGGCCTGACCAATATTCGGAGAGGGCAAGGGCATGAAGCGGAAATCGGCTGTCGGCGCGCGGGTGCGTCACTTGCGGGGCGGCCTGGCCCTGCTGGCGCTGGCGCCGCTCCTGCCCGCGCTCCCCGCCGCTGCCCATGACGCCTCCACCGTCACCGCCTCGCCGCGCCAGACCTACAATCTCAACCCCGGCTGGCGGATGACCACCGGCGACCAGGCCGGCGCACAGCAGCCCGGCTTTGACGACAAGGGCTGGCAGAGCGTCACCCTGCCCAACGCCTTCAACGAGACGCAGGCCTTCGCCCGCGACATCAAGGCGCTCTCCACCGGCATCATCTGGTATCGCAAGCACATCACCCTCCCCGCCGATGCGACACGCGGCAGGGCCTTCCTGGAATTTGAAGGCGTGCGTCAGGCCGCCGAGATCTGGGTCAATGGCCGCTCGGTGGCCCTGTCTGAACATGGCGTGATGGCCTTTGGCGCCGATATCAGCGCCGCGCTCCGTCCCGGCGACAATGTCATTGCCGTGCGCGTCGACAATGACTGGAAGTACAAGGAACGCGCCACCGGCAGCGGCTTCCAGTGGAACAATGACAATTTCAACGTCAATTATGGCGGCATTACCAAGAATGTCCGGCTCCACCTGACCGGCCAAGTCTATCAGACGCTGCCGCTCTATTCGACGCTCGGCACCACCGGCCAATATGTCTGGGCCGACGGCTTCGACATCGCCGGCCGCCGCGCCACTATCCATGCAGAAAGCCAGGTCCGCAACGACAGCACAGCCGCCCGCGCCTTGTCGCTCCGCGTCGAAATCCGCGATCCCGCCGGCCGCCGCATCGCCCGCTTCGACAGCGCCGCCACCTCGATCGCGCCCGGCCAGACCGCCACCCTCGCCGCCGCCGCGCCGGTCACCGACCTCCATTATTGGAGCTGGGGCTATGGCTATCTCTACACCGTGACGACCAGCCTGATCGACAAAGGCCCAAAGAATACTGGCAAGGTCATCGACAGCGTCGATACCAAAACCGGCTTCCGCCAGACCCGCTTCGGCAATGGCAAGATCGACCTCAACGGCCGCACCATCATGGTCCATGGCTATGCCCAGCGCACCTCCAATGAATGGCCCGCCGTCGGCACCTCCATCCCGCCCTGGATCAGCGACTTTTCCAACGCGCTGATGGTGGAGAGCGGCGGCAATCTGGTCCGCTGGATGCACGTCACCCCGTCCAAGCAGGACATCGAATCCGCCGACCGCGTCGGCCTGATGCAGGCGATGCCGGCGGGCGACGCCGAAAGCGACGTCACCGGCCGCCGCTGGGACCAGCGCAAGGAAGTGATGCGCGACGCGATCATCTATAATCGCAACAATCCCTCGATCCTCTTCTACGAAAGCGGGAACGAGAATATCAGCGAAGCACATATGGCGGAGATGAAGGCGATCCGCGATCAATACGATCCCCATGGCGGCCGCGCCATCGGATCGCGCGAGATGCTGGACAGCAAAGTCGCCGAATATGGCGGCGAGATGCTCTATATCAACAAGAGCGCGAAGCATCCGATGTGGTCGATGGAATATAGCCGCGACGAAGCCGCCCGCGCCTATCAGGACAATTTCACCCCGCCCTTCCACAAGGATGCGCCCGACTATAATCGCAACCAGGACAGCCATGCCATCGAGGATGTGAAGCGCTGGAACGACTATTATGTCATGCGGCCGGGCACCGGCACCCGCGTCAGTTCGGGCGGCGTCAACATCATCTGGTCGGACAGCAACACCCATTATCGCGGCGACAATAATTACCGCCGCTCGGGCGAGGTCGACGCCGTGCGCATCCCCAAACAGGGCTTTTTCGCGCATCAGGTGATGTGGAACGACTGGGTCGACAGCGTCACCCCCACCACCCACATCATCGGCCACTGGAACTATGCGCCCGGCACGGTCAAGGACATGGCCGTCGTGTCCAATGGGCAGAGCGTCGAGCTGTTCCTCAACGGTCGCTCGCTCGGCAAGGGCCAGCGCAGCGACAGCTTCCTCTTCAGCTGGAAGGCTATCGCCTTCGCCCCCGGCACGCTGCGCGCCATTGCCACCCACGCCGATGGCAAGACGTCGGAATATAGCCTCTCTACCACCGGCCCGGCGGTCGCGCTGAAACTCACCCCCCATGTCTCGCCGCGCGGCTTCGTCATGGACGGCGCCGACATCGCACTGGTCGATGTCGAGGCGGTCGATGCCCAGGGCCGCCGCGTGCCGGTCGACGCCAGCAAGGTCCATTTCGACCTCAAGGGGCCGGCGCTCTGGCGCGGCGGCATCGCCCAGGGCGACAGCCGGGGCAAGGTCCGCGCCGGCCAGACCGAAGGCGAAGCGGTGGTGACCAAGGCGCATGGCGCGGACGGCACCACCTCCTATGCCGGCACCGCGCGCGAGGAGGATAATTATATCCTCTCGCCCGACCTGCCGCTCGAGGGCGGCGTCAATCGCGTCCTGATCCGCGCGGGAACGAAGGCGGGCACCGTATCGCTCACCGCAACCGCGCCGGGCCTCAAGGCCGCCAGCCTGTCGATCGCGACCAAGCTGCCCGCCGCTGCCAAGAATGGCCTGTCCACCGACTTCGCCGACGCCTTCCAGCCCGGCAGCCTGGTGCGCGGCCCGACGCCGGCCACCCCCAGCTTCACCCCGCATCGCACAACCTTCGTTGCGCAGGACATCCGTGCCGGGTCCGGACAGGCCGATGCGGGTGCCACCGTCGACGACAATGAACTCACCCGCTGGGCGAGCGACGGCAAGCCCGACAATGGCTGGATCGAATATCGCTTCGCCACCCCGGTGCGGCTCAGCGAAATCGACCTGAAACTGGTCGGCTGGCGCTCGCGTGCCTATCCGCTCGAACTGACGATCGACGGCAAGAGCGTCTGGCGCGGCGAGACCGAACGGCAGCTCGGCTATACCACGCTCCGCTTCCCCGCGACGACCGGCCAGACGCTGCGCATCCGCCAGACCGGCCCGGTGCAGGACAAGGACGCCTTCGGCAAGGTGGTCGAACTGGCCAGCGCCCGCCAGGCCGGCGACACCGGCGCCGACGCCGTCCCGCCCGGCTGGCACCTGGGCATCGTCGAAGCCGAATTCCACGGCCCGGTGGACTGAGGCCCTCAGCCTGCACGCTCCCACATCCGTTCGTTTCGAGCTGTCGAGAAACGAGAGAGCCGCGCCGGCTGTTCCCTGATCGCCTGCCTCAGGTCATCCGGACAAATTCGGACGGTCTGAAAGCTACCAGAAGCTGCCCTCACCATCATCGTCACCCTGAACTTGTTTCAGGGTCCATTCCTCCCATAAGACCAATAGTTTGTTGGGTCCGATGGATGCTGAAACAAGTTCAGCATGACGTTGGTGGAATGGCCGCAATCCACCCATCGCCACCGCTCGGCGAACCGCAAAGCGAGCGCTACGACGCCTTCGCCAGTCCCGGCACCCGCACCGGCTCCGGCTGCGCCACCGGGCGGTTGAGCGCGACCGACAGCCGATCGGCCGTGCGCAGCGCCAGCGCGGCGATGGTCAGCGTCGGATTGGCCCAGCTCGACGTCGGGAAGGTCGAAGAGCCCACGACATAGAGATTGGCCTGGCCATGCACCCGCCCATCGGCATCGACCACGCCCTGGCGCGGATCGGTCGCCATGCGGGTCGTGCCCATATGATGATAGCCGCCGATCGCGTGGGAGGAGATGAGCGGATCGTTGCGCCACAATTCGCCCGGCTCGTCCAGCCAGTCGGCCCGCTCGACCCGGCCCATGCCCAGCCGCTTGAGTTCGCGGCCCAGACCATCGACAAGTCCCGTCACGCTATGCTTGTCGATCGCCGACAGCCGCCAGTCCAGCGCCACGCGCGGCACGCCCAGCGCGTCACGCTCCTTCGTCAGCCGCACCCGGCTGTCGGGATTGGGCGCCTGTTCGGCCCGCACCAGCAGCGCGATTTCCAGCTTGCCCGCCTTGTGCAGCAGCCAGGGGCGCAACGGATCGACATGGCGCTGGGCCCAGGTCGCCGCCTTCTTGGTCATCATCCACATCCGCCGGCCACTGCGCGTCGGCGACATGTCATGCTTGAGCGAGCCATAGGCGCGCATGCCCCAGAATTGCGACGCCCGCGCCGGTTGCCGCCCGACGATGGTGAGCGAACTGTTGAGCAGCCCCTCGCGCCGCTGCAGATCGGCCGAGGGGGTGATCAGCGCCGCCATGTCATGGCCGCCGATCCGGTGCCGCCGGCCGAACGCCTTGAGCAGCGGCCAGGCCCTGGCATCGACGATCCGCCCGCCGCGCGCATGGGGATGTTCCATGAAGTTGCGGCCGACCTGGTCGCGCTCATTGCCGATGTTCGACGCCAGCAGCAGCCGGGCATTCTCGATCCCGCCCGCCGCCAGCACGAAGGCGCGGGCCTCGACATGCAGATGCGCGCCGGCCAGCGCCTTCGCCTCGATCCGGCTGATCGCGCCATCCCTGGTCACGATTCGCGTGACGCTGGCATGGGTGATGATCTCGCAGCGCGGATGATCGCGCAGATCCTGGCACGCGTCGAAGGTGAAGCGGTTGAAGCGCGGATCGAAATTCCACACCGGCATGTGCAGTTCCGACCGGTCAAAGCCGGGCAGCGGCACGCCATGGGCGCTCAGCGCCTCGGCACTGGCCGGCTCGTCGCCAATCTCGAATATGCCGCGTGCCTGGCCATAATAGTCCTGCAACTCGTCCCAGGACAGCGGCCAGCCTGATCCCGCCACCCAGTCGCGGCGCTGGAGGTCGATCGGGTCCAGCGTGGCGCAGCGCCCGCCCCAGATCGCCGTCGTGCCGCCAAAGAAGCGCAGCCGCGCATCGTCCAGATCATAATAGGTCTGGCCGACATTCCTGCCGGCGTTGAGGTCGGCGGTTTCCCGCTCATAGTCCAGCCCGCCGCTTTCCAGCAGCAGCACCTGATGCCCGGCCGCCAGCAGCCGGCGCGCGGTGGTGATGCCGGCCGCGCCCGCGCCGATGACGCAGACATCTGCCTGCCGGCGCAGCGCGCCGGTCTGTTGCGAGAGATCAATGCTCATTCATGCGTCCTGATTATTGGCCAGATCGGCCGCGTGCTTCTGCAGGAAATCCTGGGATTCCACGCCGGTCAGCACATAGACGGTGCCCTTGCGGGCCCAGTAGGCGATGGTCTCGCCGTCGACGACCTGGGTGCGCGGCGTTTCCGGCAGGCCGGTGACGGCCCGCGCCGCGAACAGCGACACCGGCGCCTTTTCGCCTGCATCGATCACCAGTTGCAGGCTCGGCCCATAGTCGGACGGGAACAGTTGCACGTCCAGCACCCGCCAGCCCGCCGGCAGCACCGGCACGTTGATATGGGTGGCCGACCGGACATCGGCCGGGTCGAAATGCGGGATTTCGGGCTGCGACTTCATGTGCGACCGCACCAGCGCGGTCTTGTGCGACATCAAGGCCTCCTCGATGAACACCGGCATCGCCTGCGCCGTCGGTGCCACGCCCATGTTCAGCTTGCCCACGCCCAGCGCCACCGCAGCGACGATGCCCGCCGCCATTGCCAGCCCGCCGCTCAACCGGCGAAACAGGCGGCTACGGTGCAGCGCCCCCTCCACCTTGCGGGCGCTGTCGTGCAAGCGTTGCGGCACCGGCTTCTCGTCGCGCTCGGCCAGTGCCCGCATCGCGTCCCGCACCGACAGGTCGGCCAGCACACGTGCGGCGACATCGGGATTGCGCACCAGATAATCGGCCACTTCCAGCCGCCCCATCGCGTCGAGCTGATCGTCGACATAGGCGTGCAGTTCGCATTCGGTGATGGTGAGTTCCGCCATGGCTCAATCCCTCACGACGCGCAGATGGCCGGGGCGCACGGCGGGTGCCCCCTCCTCCAGCGCGCGCAGCTTCGCGCGGGCACGGGACAGCCGCGAAATCAGCGTGCCGATGGGAATGCCGATCGCGTCGGCCGCATCCTGATAGGACAGGCCCTCGACCGCGACGAGATGCAGCACGGTCTGCTGCTCCTCCGGCAAGGCGGTCAGCGCCGCCTCGATCTGGTGCAGCCGCACCATCTGCTCCTGTGCCGGCGCCGCTACCGGCTCGGCCTGTGCCACGGCGTCGGCACGGAACCGTTCGCGCACGGCCGCCCGTCGCGTGCCGCTGACAAAGACATTGTGCAAAATGGAAAACAGCCAGACGCGCAGTGGCCGACCGCGCTGATAGCTGTCGGCATTGGCATAGGCGCGCACCAGCGCATCCTGGACCAGGTCTTCGGCATCGCTTTCATTGCCGGTCAGTCGACGGGCGTAGCGCATCAGCGCGGGCAGCAGGTCGACGACCTTGGGCGACGTGGGTTTCATACGTCACTTACGCCTCAGTGGCGGCTTTAATCCCCTTTGCTACCAAATTATTTCCAGACCATGTATCGGGGCTTTCCCCGACCGGCGATCAGGGCCGGATTTCGCGCCCTTCCGCGCTGCTGCGCAGGCCCGCCTCCAATATTTCCATCACCGCGATCGCTTCGTCCGCCGGTACCGGATTGGCGCCCTCGCCCCGGATCGCATCGGCCAGCGCCTGCCAGAACAGCCGATAATCGCCCCGCTCGTTCATGACCATATGGCTATCCCCCGCAGCATCAGTCAGATGGCCCGGCTGCGGATCGATGCCCCAGTCCGCGCCCTCGGGCCGCTGCCCCGCGACCGTCGCTGCCTCCTGCCCGTCGGTCCCATTCTTGATCCAGCTGCCGCCCGTGCCATGGACGACGAAGCGCAGCCCATGCGCCGCCGCCTGCTTGGTCGCATGCAGCAGCACGCGATGGCGCGGATAGCGCAGCGTCACATGGAAATAGTCGGGCGACGCCGCCCCTTCACGCAGTGCGGCAATGTCCGCGCTCACCCCTTCGGGCTTCCCGAACAGGCACAGCGCCTGGTCGACCAGATGCGGCCCCAGATCCTGCCAGATGCCGGCCGCGCGCGCATCCTTCCAGGTCGTGGCCGGGGTCGGCCGCCAGCGATCGAAATGGCTTTCGAACTGGACGATCTCCCCCAGCCGTCCCTCGGCGATCAGCCGGCGCAGGGTGCGGAAATCGGCGTCCCAGCGCCGGTTCTGGAACACGGCAAGCAACCTGCCCGCGCCTTCCGCCTCGGCCGCGACCCGGCGCGCATCGGCCAGCGTCGCAGCGAAGGGCTTGTCCACCAGCACATGCTTGCCCGCCCGCAGCGCCGCGATCGCATGATCGGCATGCAGCTCGTCCGGGCTGCACACGATGACCAGATCGATCCCCGGCAGCGCCAGCAGCGCATCGACATCGGGCACCACCTGCATGCCCGGCAGGCCGGCATGGACCTTGGCCGGATCGCGCGAGACCACCGCGCGCAGCGCCATGCCCGGCGTCGCCAGCACATAGGGCGCGTGGAACGCCCGCCCGCCAAGCCCATAGCCGATCAGGCCCACGCCGATTTCCTGCATCATCATCGTCCCATATCGCCGGGGCGGATCAGGGCGCACGCGCCTTGCCCCATAAAGATAGCATATACTATCTTCATACCGAATCCCGCGAACGGAATCATGCCGAGAGGATAGCGCCCATGTTGTTGCGCCGACCATCGCCGCTTGTCGACCCGGCATCGGGCGTGCTGCGCGCCGACCATTTCCAGATCGCCTATGCGACTAACGATATCGACCGGGCACAGGCGATCCTGGCCGATCGCTATGGTATCGGCGCTTTCCGCCGGCTCGAAGGACCGCTGGCGGCGGGCGGCCAGATCCGCGTCGAACTGGCTTGGGTCGGCCCGGTCATGTATGAATTGCTGACCGCCTCCGGGCCGGGATCGGCCATCTACATGGACCGCCTTGCCCCCGGCGATGCTTTCCAGTTGCGCCATCATCATCTGGGCTATCTGATCCACGACGCCGCGCAGTGGCAGGCCCTGCTCGCCCGCGCCGACGCCGATGGCCTGCCCGTCCCCCATGTCAGCCATAATCCGGGCTTCATGGACAGTTGCTTCGTCGATGCGCCGGAGCTTGGCCATTATCT
>NZ_NOIW01000039.1:0-47122 GCF_002708645.1 Sphingobium sp. IP1 | reverse complement strand
ATAGGCTCCGGCATCTCATGCTCTGCGGGCGCGTCTCCGGGCTCGGCGATTGTAAGCGGCATCGGGTCGCCAAAGGCCGCCTGATATTCCGGCGTGGCGACCATTTGTGCGTAGAGTGTGGGCAAGTCAGCAAATCGATCGATGCTGTGGCGCAGGGCGGTAGCCATGATGCGCATCCTTTCCAAAATCGGCAGACGGAAAGAAAGGCCGGAGGAGGCTGTGCTCCCCCGGCCCATGAGGCACAAAGACCTCAGTGAGGCACTTCATCGTCGAAATCGCTTCCGCCCATGTAGCTGCCATCCATGCCGGCGGTGCTCGCACCGAACCCGCCCATGGCCTCGCCGCCCATCGCCGGACGTTCCGAACGCTGGCCGCCGCCAAAGCCACTCAGCGCATCTCGTCGCCGCCAAGCGACCCGATAGCCTTCAGCGTCGCTGCCGAAGAGAGCGATCGGCAGCGGCTCGGCCAGGCTGGGATCATCGAGCGATCCCTGGAGGAAGCATTCTCCGGTCTTGTTGGCGGTCGCCTCCCAGAGCGCACCGATCTGTACCCAGCGCTGCCCGACATTGAGCGCGACGATCTCGAAGACCGGCGCGCGCTCATTGGTGCTTTCGACAGGCCGGAGCCCCAGGCGCGGCAGGTCGATCGAACGGGTCGCGATATGTCCGATAAGACGACCGTTCACGGGCTTGATTTCACCGATATTCATAACCTCAACTCCTTGGAAATGCCGCTCTCGACCATCCGAAAGCGACACCCTCCAAAATCCTTCTCCCCTCTCACACGCGGCGCGTCCGTCCGGCGCGACCGCCGGCCCCGAAGGAGCCCGCCTCGCACCGAGCTTCCGCCCGCCCGTCGACCCAAAGAACCGGACAAATCCGTGATCCCCCTCGCCATTCTTATTAACGGGACAGAAAATTGCCGCCAATCTGGCGACGATTGTGGTGCGCCGTCCCCAAGGGGCCGGCTCTTGCGAGTCGTTCGCTTGGAACGAGAGTAGGTTTGGAGAACTTAGCAGCGGGGGCGAACAAGAGGAGTTTCACCATGGCTGACAGCTTCACTGACGCGATCGCACTGCTCAAGGCCGATCACCGGGAGGTAGAAGACCTTTTTGAGCAATTCGAAAAGACAAAATCCGCCTCGAAGAAGCAGGCGATCGCGCGACAAATCTGCAGAGAGCTCAAAATTCACACACTGATCGAGGAAGAGCTGTTCTACCCCGCCTTCCGGGGGAAGATCGAGGACGACACCCTGGACGAAGCCTATGTCGAGCATGACGGTGCAAAGGTGTTGATCAACGACATTGAAGCCGGAAGCCCCGACGACGATTTCTACGATGCTAAGGTCAAGGTCCTATCCGAAGAGATCAAGCACCATGTCCATGAAGAGGAGATGCAGTCGGAGGGCATGTTCGCGCAGTGCCGCAAGACCGACGTCGATCTCGTATCCCTTCGCGACCTCATGCTGGCGCGAAAATCCGAGTTGCAGGCGCAAGCCGGATCCGGCGCGCTGCCGCCGGCCAAGCCGACGGCCGTCAATCTGATGCCGGCGTAAATTTTGGATCTGACCGGGTCACGAGGCCCGGTCAGTGCGCAATAGGCTTGAATTGGGGCCTGAGGGGAAAAGGTTGCTGAACACGGCAACCCACCGGACGAAAATGGTGTCCCACGCACCATTTCGACAGCGTTCACAAGCGATGTCCCCTTGCTAACTAGATGGCGAACTGGCTGCGTTACAGGAAAAGAACCATAAACGTTCCACCGGCGTTCCAGCACACAAGAAGAGGCTGAGGGAGACGTCGGATGAGGGTGCTGCGCGATAACGGGCTGACAATTGTCCTTTTGCTGCTTTTTGCCGGCAGCATAGCGGGTCAATGGCTCGCGGGCTCGCATGTTGCGGCCGAGGATGCACAGCGTCACCATCAGGCCGCGATGAGCCTTAGTGCTTATACGTCGAGCCCAGAATTCCTATCCTCGGTGTTCGAGAATTGGGAAAGCGAGTTCCTTCAAATGTCCGCCTATGTCGTCCTGACAGCCTTTCTGATTCAGCGTGGATCGGCTGAATCCAAGGATCCTGATGCGCAGCCACGCGACAAAGATCTGGATAAGCAGGCACTAAAGCCCGGCGCCCCGAATGTGCTACATTGGGGTGGGATGTGGCGCGCACTATATGCGCGATCGCTCGGCTTGGCGCTGTTCGCACTGTTTCTGATTTCTTTCGTTATTCACTGGACCCAAAGTGCCCAGGTCGCTGCGCAGGACGCAATCGAACATGGTGAAGTGCCGTTGAGCACGCTTGCTTACCTGGGCGACCCGCAACTCTGGTTTGAGTCTTTCCAGAACTGGCAAAGCGAGTTTCTCTCGACCGCCGTCCTGGTCGTGCTTTCGATTTTCCTGCGTCAGCGCGAATCTCCGGAATCTAAGGCCGTCGCAGCGACCCATAGCGAGACGGGCAGTTGATCCGATTTATCGCGGTTCCACTTACCTGGATATGTGCTCACTTCACCTATCATAGCCAAGTTGAGGATATTGGCGGTGTGTTCACCGCCATAGCGATGATTGGCCCCGATTATGGGTCCCCCAATGGCTTTCACCATCTCCACGTTGCTTATCATCGTCTCGGCCAGAGCGGTCCGCCACTTCAGTATTCCGGCACCTGACAGTCCAACCCTTCGAGCCCCGGATAAGGCGCGCGCCAAATTCGTCGTCATCGAGCATCCGACCGATACCCAGATCGCCGTTGTTATTGACGGCTTAGGAGGAACCCGCAGCCATTTTATGTGTATTGCATTGTCATACAATGCCGGGGGTATGCATGTCAGGTCGCCAAATACGCACGATCTCGCTCAGCCGCGAGCTGGACCGATTCATATCGGATCAGGTCGCATCCGGACTATATTCCAACGCAAGCGAAGTTGTTCGTGCGGGCCTTAGAACGCTCGCGGCGCAGCCAGCATCTACTTCAAGCCGAGTGAAACAACCAGAACGATGATCGACCGGTCTCTTGCCCAATGTATTGTCGAAAGCTCGACAGATTTTGCCATTATTACCCTCGCTGCCGATGGGCGCATAACCAGTTGGAACCCCGGCGCGGTCAATCTACTCGGGTGGTCGCCGGAAAACGCGTTAGGTAAACATGGGCGGATTTTCTTCACCCCTGAAGATCAGGCCGCAGGATCGCCGGAAGATGAAATGAGCCGTGCGGCGCAAGAGGGTCGCGCGCTCGACGAGCGTTTCCACATGCGCGCCGATGGGTCGAGATTCTGGGGCTCGGGTCTCATGATGCCGCTTCAAGGCGAACCGGGGTTTGTGAAGATCGTCCGTGATCGCACCCGCGAGCGCGAGGCTGAACGCAGCCTTGCCACTCTTACCGATGCGCTACCGGGCTTTGTGTTCCAGGCGGATACGGACGGACATATCGTTCAGATCAACGAGCGCTATCGCGAATATACCGGCCGCGGAGACGAGGATTTGCTCGGCAATCGTTGGCTGGACGCGATTCACCCGGCTCATCGCGACAAGACCCAGGCGGCTTGGTCGGAAGCGATTGATTCAGGGGCGGCGTTCAACCAAACCTTCCCTGTGGCGGCGCAGGATGGCACCTACCGATGCTTTTCCTGTCGCGCGCTGCCACAGACCGACGATGACGGCCGTATTCTTCGCTGGATTGCAACATGCATCGACGTCGAGAATGAGGCTCAGGCGCGCGCTACGCTCGAAAAACTTAACCTCTCACTCGAACATGCGGTGACGGACCAGGGTGAGGCGCTGGCAGACTCTCTGCGGAGCCTGCAGGCCGAAGTTGCAGAGCGTGAGCGCATCGAAGAGACATTGCGCCAAAGCCAGAAGATGGAAGCTATCGGCCAGCTGACGGGCGGCGTGGCTCATGACTTCAATAATCTCCTCACGGTCATTCTCGGCAGCATCGACCTGCTGAAGCGACCCAACCTTCCGGAGGACAAGCGCGAGCGATATGTAAACGCGATCGCCGAAACGGCGCAGCGGGCGGCAAAGCTTACTAATCAGCTACTAGCATTTGCCCGGCGTCAACCGTTGCAGGCCGAAGCCTTCGATATCGCCGAGCGCCTTCGCAAGCACGAGGAAATGCTTCGCAGTGTATCTGGTTCACGCGTGACGCTCGAACTGGACATCCGGTGCCAGCCATGTGTGGTAGAGGCAGATCCGGTTCAGTTCGACACCGCGATGCTAAACATGGCCGTGAATGCCCGTGATGCAATGGGCGGTGAAGGACGGTTGCAAATCGTTGTCGAGGAGCGTGACGGCATACCCGCAACACGGGGCCATGCCGCGGTCCAGGGCAAGTTTATAGCGGTCCTCGTCAGGGATACTGGCGGTGGCATATCAAAGGCCGATATATCACGGATCTTCGAACCGTTTTTCACCACCAAGGATGTCGGACATGGCACCGGCCTCGGGCTCAGCCAGGTGTTCGGATTTGCCAAGCAGTCCGGAGGCGAAATCAGTATCGAAAGCGAAATCGACAAAGGCGCGACCTTTATCCTCTATCTTCCCCATGCGCAGGAAAAGCCGTTGAGCCGGCCGGTTGACGTATCTCCGCCGATCGAGCCGCAACCGGGTCAGGAGCGCTGTGTCCTTTTGGTAGAGGACAATCAGCTAGTCGGTGAATTTGCAGCCCAGCTGGTCGGCGACCTGGGATATGGCAATATCTGGGTGTCGAGCGCCAAGGATGCTCTGGCTCTCGTCGAAGCCGATCCCGAGCGTTTCGATATCGTTTTTACCGATGTTGTCATGCCCGGCATGTCGGGGATCGAGCTTGCCGAAATATTGCGCGCGCGCTTTTCCGATCTGCCGGTGGTTCTCACCAGCGGATATAGTCATGTTCTGGCAGCGGAAGGAACGCACGGTTTCGACTTGCTTCATAAGCCCTACACCGCAGATGGTCTCGCGCGGGCGCTGCGGGCGGCGCGGAAGTCACACGGTGCGAAAGCCTGATGGATGAATTTGGGGGGCAGAAGTCAGGTCTATGAACTCAGGCGGCGATCATAAGGCTTTGGCATTTCTCGCTTCCGGCGGCGAAATGGGCGCAATCATCGCGGATTTCGATTGGGCCAGAACCAGCATCGGCCCTATCGCAACATGGCCTGCAGCGATGCGCGCGAATCTGGCGTTCGTGCTGCGCTCGCAAGCCCCGATCGTTACGCTCTGGGGTCCTAAGGGCGTCATGATCTATAATGACGCTTACCGCGCGTTTGCAGGCGACCGGCACCCCAGCTTGCTGGGATGTGATGTCCTTCAAGGCTGGCACGAGGTTGCCGACTTCAACGCCCACGTGATGCGCGAGGTCTATCAGGGTGGCGGGACACTCTCCTATAAAGATCAGGAGCTGACGCTTATCCGCGACGGCACGCCACGCCGCCTGTGGACTGACATCGAATATTCCCCGGCGTTTGACGATGATGGTTCCGTTCTGGGCGTTATCGCCATCGTCCTGGAGACCACGCAGGCCGTGCTCGCGAATGAGCGTATCGCTGACGAGCGCCGCAAGCTGCTTCAAATGGCGGAGCATAGTCCGAGCTTCATGGCCCTGCTGGAAGGCCCGGAGCATCGGTTCCTAATGACCAATCCGGCCTATCAAGCCTTGGTCGGCGGCCGAGAGGTGATCGGCCGACCGATCGTCGAGGTGCTGCCGGAAGCCCTGCAGCAAAATTTCGTGGCCATTCTCGACGAGGTGTATGCCAGCGGGGAAGTGTTCCAGGCCACAGGAGCGCCATTTCGGCTTGAGGGGTCACCTGACGATCCCTCGCTCGAACGCCGTCTCGATTTCGTCTATCAACCGGTGGCAAACGAAAAAGGCGAGACTACTGGCATCTTCGTGTCGGGCATCGACGTCACCGATCGCATGCGGGCCGAGGCGGCGATCAGTGCCAGCGAAGCGCAGTTCCGGACCTTCGCGCAGGCGCTTCCCAGCCATATCTGGACGGCAACCCCCGATGGGAATCTCGATTGGTTTAATGACCGGGTGTTGGAATATAGCGGTGCTTCCGAGCCAGACCTGATAGGGAATGGCTGGACGGAAATCGTCCATGCCGATGATGTCTCTGCAGCGGCCGAGCAATGGCGATCCTCATTAAGCTCGGCGAAGCCTTATGAAACGGAATTTCGCATCCGTGCCGCTGACGGCAGCCATCGATGGCATTTGGTGCGGGCGGTACCGATTTGCGATGATGCCGGCGGTATCATCCGGTGGATTGGTACGAACACAGATATTCACGAACAAAAGCTCAGCCAGGCCGAGAGTACAGCAGACCGCGATCGCCTCTGGTCGATATCTCGCGACCTTATGCTGGTATGCACTTTCGATGGAGTCATTACAGCGGTCAATCCGTCAGCGCGGCGCCTCCTTGGATGGGCCGAAGAGGAAATGGTCGGAAAGAGTTTGGGAGATTTCCTACATTCCGATGACATCAGGAGCACGCAGGAAGAGGTGGAAAAGCTTTCGCGCGGTGTGACCACGCTCGCTTTTGAAAACCGCTATCGCACGAATGGTGGCGATTATCGGTTGCTCGCATGGACTGCAGTTCCAGATGCTGACCGCATTCACGCCGTCGGACGGGATATCACGCAGGAGCGCCAACTTCTGCGCGATCGGGATCGGACCTGGAGCTTGTCTCCTATCCTAAAGGTAGTCACCGACAGCCAGGGTTACATCACCGACGTCAACCCGTCCTGGACAAAGACGCTCGGCTGGACCCGCGAAGAAACGCTGGGCAAGCGCAGCACAGACTTCATGATCGACGATGAAGCCTTTTGGGGCGAGCGGGTGCGGACGCTGTCAGCCGGGCAGCCTATGCTCGCATATCAGACACGGTTGCGCGCCAAGGATGGTCATGAGCGCTTGATCAAATGGACAACTGTGCCCGAGGGCGGCACCTTCTATGGCTTCGGCAGAGACATAACCGCCGCTGCGGAGGCCGCGGCCGCCCTGGCCGACGCCGAAGCCGCGCTACGTCAGTCGCAAAAGATGGAGGCGGTCGGACAACTGACCGGTGGCATCGCCCACGACTTCAATAATCTCCTGCAAGGCATCACCGGGAGTCTGGAAATCATTCAACGACGTATGATGCAGGGACGCTTTACTGAACTCGATCGATACATTGCCGGAGCGTCCAACGCCGCTAACAGGGCGGCGGGCCTCACCCACCGCCTGTTAGCTTTCTCCAGGCGCCAGCCGCTCGATCCCAAGCCCGTGCGTGCCAATACGCTCGTAGCGTCTATGGAGGATCTCCTGCGCCGGACCCTGGGCGAGCGCATAGAGCTCGAGCTGGCTCTCGCCGGTGGGTTGTGGATTACCAAATGCGATCCCAATCAGCTTGAAAGCGCGATCCTCAATCTTGCGATCAATGCTCGCGACGCGATGCCCGATGGGGGCAAACTGACAGTCGAAACCTGCAACGCCCATCTCGATAGTGCTTATGCTGCGCGCCAGCGGGGGGTCAATCCGGGCCAATATGTCTGCATTTGCGTGACCGACACCGGCGTGGGCATGGATGCCGACACAATTGCCAAAGCATTCGAACCCTTCTTCACGACCAAGCCGATCGGTCAGGGCACCGGTCTTGGTCTATCGATGATCTACGGTTTTGCACAACAGTCTGAAGGCTACGCAAAAATCTACAGCGAGGTCGCAAAGGGCACGACGTTCAAGCTCTATCTGCCCCGCTTCCGCGGTACCGAGGAAACGGACGAGCCCGCGCCTCAGCTGACAGACGCGCACATGGCTGACGCCGGCGAGGTCGTCCTTGTCGTCGAAGACGAACCGATCGTCCGCGGGCTGATCATCGAAGAGCTCAAGGAACTGGGCTACCAGGCGCTGGAGGCAGCCGATGGGCCAAAGGGCCTCGAAATTCTCCAGTCCAGACGCAGGATCGACTTGCTCGTAACCGATATCGGGCTGCCGGGCCTGAATGGACGACAGGTTGCTGATGCAGCGCGCGATCTGCGGCCGGCACTCAAGATTCTCTTCATGACTGGCTACGCTGAAAATGCGGCTCTTGCCTCTGGTTTCCTTGAACCCGGAATGGAGATGATAACCAAGCCATTTGCGATGGAAGCGCTCGCCACGCGGATCCGGGCGATGATCGAAGGGTGACCGCCGATCCGATCGAGGTCAGTTCGTCCTATTCATATGGAGCGATACTCAGCCTGCGTCGGCTGAAGGGATAGATCGGCCAGGCATTTGTGAAGTGCGGGTCGTTTTTGATCCGACGAATTTCTATTCAGTCCGGCTGCGAACTCGATCGCGTTCCAGTCCGTTACCTGAAGGCGACCGCGGGAAAGTGCGAGAACGCCGTCCTCCCGCAAACTCTTTAGTGTCCGGTTGACATGAACCGCCGTCAGCCCTGTCAAATCTCCCAGTTCCTCCTGTGTCCAGGGCCATTCAATGAATTCAGGCTCGCTCCCACCCGACGCCCTTTGTCGCGAAGCCATCTCGCAGGCAAACCTGGCTATACGCTGCCTCGCATTACATCGTCCAAGACTTACCAGACGCGATTGCAGCAGAGCTAGCTCAGATGCTGCCTCCCGGCGAAAGGCTGTTCCAACATTGGGAAATTCAGTAAATATATGGTTCAGTGCATCGAGAGAAATCAGCGCTACCTCGACCGGCGTTATAGCGATGACATCCTGCGATTCTCCAGCAAAGCCGGGGTCTACGTTAGCGACGTCGCCCGACAGATACACAGTCAAAATCTGACGGGCGCCAGCCCTCGTCGTCTGCTGCTGGCATGCGATGCCCGTTAGCACCACGAAGGCGTCCCTAGCAAAATCTGTTTGCCGGGAGATAAATGAGCCGCGTTCATAATTCATGATCCGCGCAGGCAGCTCTGCAATTGCTGCCGATTCTGCAGTGGATAAACGCGAGTGGGTGGTAAGCTTTCGGATCAAAGTATCTTGGGCGGAAATGTTCTGCATGACGGCCTCCAAACAGTAACGGCTCACCATCTCTCACCCAACGAAGTCAGGCTCTGGCAGCACACTAACACATGTTAGCCCGCCCTGTTCCGTCACATATCCTGGGAGCTGAGGGCCATCCGATGCTGTCTACCATGGCTGCGCGCCCCTTTTGACACCGGCGCTGAAGCCACACGCGTAGAGCCGGACGCGGTCGCGACCATGTTCCGTGATGCGTCGCGCGGTATGAGGTCGAGGAAGTTCCGCTCTTCGTCCTCAGCTCTAGCATCCCAGAATGGGCGTCGATGCGTGTCAATGCGACGCGCGCCGGAGAGCTGAGTTCAGCACGGCGAGCGTTGAAGCGATGCACATATGCCGCATCTGGCATCGGACTAGGCATGATCACCTTCTCTACCGTGAAGGCGGTCCACTCCATTCGCCGATGATCGCTGCGTCACAGCTTCGATCCATTCGGTGCGAGCGTCCTCGACCGTGTGGGCGAGTGCGTGATCAACGCAGAACAGGTGGAACATACTATCGAAGGCGAGTTCCGGAGAGGACAGCGCGTCTGCCAGAGCAGCGGCGAAGCGATCGAAAGGAGTGAGATCATTCTCCGGCACCCATCGAGCAAGATCATCGCTCTCCGCGTTGCAGAGGTCGCAGAAGGTGCAGTCATAGACGTCGGAGATCGCCCAGGCCTGCCGCTGGACGTCCCATCGGGCGCTGGCGTCGCGAGCCAGCATGTCGCAGCCGCAGTCCCTGCAGACAGGTTTGAGACCGCCAGCGGGCGAGGTCGGGGCAGGATCGTCGGGAAAGCTCGGAACGAAACTGAAGCTGTAGGAAAGATCAGGGATCCGTAGATTGAAATAGGTCGAGGCCTCGGCGGCGAGATAAGCAGCGATCCAGACGTCCGCTCCGTCCTCAATATGAAAAGAAATTGTGTCGGAGGCGAACAGGTCGCCTCCGCTGAAGAATTCAACATCGATCCGGTAGGCGCGCGTCGTCGTGGTCATGTGAGCCATAACAAATCCCCTTGAATTTTGGTCGGGTGGTGCCGGCTCGCTTAGCGAGCGCGTTCGAGCAGCTTGCGGGCCTTGCCTTCGAGCTCCAGGCGTCCGTCCTGATGCGGGCGGCTGCGTGCAAGCGCGGAGATGCCCTGAACAAAGTCGTAAACCGAGACTGGAGGATGCCCCTCTTCAGCCAAGACCGTCGCGATGACCTTGGCGGTCTCGGCCTTGGAAAAGCCTTCCTTGCGCAGGAAGCTTTCCCGATCCTCGTCCTTGCGCGCGACGATGGCTAATCGCGCCGCCGATATCCCGTCGATGAACGACCGGGGCGAACTATCGGCGAAGTGCGCGAGCGCTGGCGCCGCTTCATGCGCGAAGCGGTTCGCGGCGAACTTGGAGTGCCGGATATTCACTTCCTGAAAGTTTTCGACGCCCCATAAATTGCGGTTCTGACAGACCGCACGGAGGTAGAAAGTGGCTATCCCCAGTGACTTAGAGCCGACCTCTGAGTTCCAGCAATAAAATCCGCGAAAATAGAGATCCGGCTCGCCATTGGGCAATCGGCCGGCCTCAATCGGGTTGAGATCATCGACCAGGAATAGGAACACATCCCTGTCCGAAGCATAAAGCGTTGTCGTGTCGCTCGTCACATCGACACAGGGGTTGTAGGTCATCGAACCCCAATCGAGCACGCCCGGAACCTTCCACCTTGTGTCGCCCGTGCCATTGCCCGCGATCTTCATCACCGCGGCGACCAACTCATGATCCCAGATGCGACCATAGTCGGGTCCCGTGACCGCCCTCAGCTCTGCGCGGCCGTCGTGGGTCTGCAATAGTTTCACATGCTCGGCCGGATGGCGAATGAGGCCATGCTGGAGGTTGATGCCGGCGAGCGCGGCGGGGAGTTGCCGCAGATAAGAGGCCGGGGCGCCCACCAGGCTGCACAGCTGCCCGAAAGACCAGTTGGTGGGTGCAACCGGCCCGCTGTCGCCGGGAACAACGAGCGAAAGCCGTTCGGGCTCGTCGCTGCGGGCCTCGACCCGCACCGTCCGGCTCTCGATGATCCGCGTCGTCGCCCGCTCGGCGCGCGAACGCACGCTGGCATAAAGATCGTTCAGCGAGAGGTAACGCTCATCCTGAGGGCGATTGAACCATTCGGACGAGACGCGAGGAACATTGGTCCCGCGGGATATATCGACGCGATAGGGCTGCGCCTGCTGGCGCGGGGCAGGAGATAGTGCGTTCATGGAAGCCTCCGACGGTGGGAGAGTTGGCAATCCAGCGCAGCTTCCAACCGCGCTTCGCCGCCGCCCTTCCCCACCCCCCTTTCCTTCTGCCCGCCTGACTGGTCAGCGGTGCCTCAGGCCGCTTTCGCGTCGGCAAGCCGGCTCCAATGCTCGCCCGTGCGGACGATCTGGTCGAGGACGGCCTCGGCACGGTCGGTGGGCACGAACAGCCTCGTCTTGTAATTGATGATCTCGGTGAAACAGCCGATCGACTTCAGCCAATCCCGTCGGGCAGCGGGGAAATCGCGAATTTCCAGGCGACGCGCGTCGTTCACATGGACCTGCATCAGTCGTGCAGGCTCCATGCCGACGATCGGAACCCCCTGCCGCCCTCTGGCGCCAACGATCATTTCAGCTGGGCTCAACACAGTGGACATGTCGACACCGAAGGCACGGGCGAGTTTCTCCAGTCCAGCGGGCGAAATGATGCGTCCGAGCAGCGAGTTGCCTTGCGCATCGGTAACCCGCCAGACCCGCATATCGTCGTCCGGTAGACGGTCCCAGACCGGAAGCAGGAGGCCGGTCGCCATACTGATCGTTTCAACGTCGAGCTTTGATCGGGTTTCTTCGACCTCGCTCGCCCAGAGGCGTTCGAATTCCTCCTTATCGACAGGAGACCAGTGGCTGTCCTGAAGGGCGGTATCGCGGATGCGGTCGCGGCCGATTGGACGAACAAGCTGCCACATGGTGATCGGAGTGCCATCATTGTCCATACTGCTCCAGCTTGGCACCTGGAGTGCAACGCGGCCGGACCGACCATTGCGGAGCCGAATGGCTTCAATACCGCCATATTCACGCTCCAGCTGGGCGAGGCTGAGGACACGCTTGCGAAAATGCAGTTCGATCCGACTGAGCCGTGTTTCGGCGCCTGTCACAGGATCACGCCGCAGGACCTGCTCGTCGAGGAGAGCCATCCGCTCGGCCTGCATGGTTTCGACGCCGACATCGAGCGTCCCGGCCTCACGCGCCGCATCGATACGCGCCTGGATCAGCGCCATATATTCTTCGAAGATCGCATTCTGGATCTCGATCCGCAAAGCCAGCAGACGATTGAGCCAGCGCTGGATAGGCGGGAGATCATCGAGCAGACCGCCGCTTTCCTTGTCTAGAAGGCGCAGGCCCGTCATGTCGATGAAGGCGGCAAGGGTCGTGCTGTTAAGTTTGCCGCGATAAAGGAGATGGTACCACTGGATGAGCGCATCGCGGGCATAATCGCTTTCGAGATTGTCCGAGGGGTCGAACATATTCTGCCCGCCTGTCTGTCGCTGGCCGCGGGTCAGGGCGCCCAAGCTGTCGAGCCGCCGCGCAATGGTACTGATGAAGCGGCGCTCGCCCCGGCAATCCGTGGTCACCGGCCTGAACACGGGCGCACTGGCCTGATTGGTGCGGTTGGAGCGACCGAGTCCCTGAATAGCGTTTGCTGCGCGCCATCCAGGCTCCAGCAGAAAATGGATCCGCCGGCGCCCGGCAGATTTGCAGTTGCGATCGGCATGATAGCTCCGTCCCGTGCCGCCGGCGTCGGAGAAGACCAGTATCTGCTTGGCCCCGGACATGAAGGCTTCAGCCTCAACGATATTGCTTCGACCGCCCCGGCTTTCGACACGCTGGCGGTCATTGGCATCGACAATGAGCCGGCGGGTTCGTCCGGTCACTTCCGCCACAGCATCTGTGCCGAAATGCCGGATGATTTCATCGAGCGCCGAGCCGATCGGCGGCAGGGCGCAAAGCTCCTCGATCATCTCGTCACGCATGGCGAGCGCCGCCTGGCAGAAGACAGGGTTGCCAGCCTCATCGACCATCAGTTCGGAGCGCTCCGCATCGTCGCTTCCCTTGATGATCTGCATCCTACGGACCGGGAAGGCCGTCCTGAGGTAATCGATCATCGCCTCCCGAGGCGATAATTCGATATCAAGGTTGGCGCGCTCCTCGGCCGACAGGCTCGCGAGCCGTCGCCCCAGCATGGCTTCGGCCGTCGTCACGAGCTGAATGATCGCATGATTGCCCGCATCAAGCTCACGGGTCACGGCGTCGATCAGGCTCGGCACCTTCATGGCGATCAGCAATTGCGCGAAAAAGCGCTGCTTGGCGCTCTCAAAGCGCGAGAGCGCAGATCCTTTGGCCTGGGCATTGAGCGCCTTGTCCTCCATCCGGTCGACGATGTTGGTGAGCGCGAGCACTTCATCGAGATTGCGGTGGATGACGGCTTATCGCGAGGAAGCGATAATGCGCAGGAACGCGGCGTAGTCGCGGAATTTCCGTTATCTGGCGCAAATTTGCTGCGCATTATTTTGGTTGCGAACCTCGGCGGTCTCTGGAGCAACCGAGGAGACAATCATGTTGAAGTTGCACGATGAGCTGATCGCCAAGCTCACGAATTTCCTGACGGAGCGAAATTACAATCCCGTGGTGGTTGCGAACCATCGCCTCTATGCTCGTGCGTTTCTCGATTACCTGGCCGAATGCGATATCCGGGTGGAATCCGTGACGCCCGGGCAGGTCGATCAGTATTTCCACTATGCGATCGAGGATTTTCAGGCCCGGTATGGCCGGGATCCCAGCCCACGCTGGCACAAGCTGCCGCGCACGGCGATTTCCAAGCTGCTTCGGCTTGCCCAGGGCAAATGGCCTCCCGAACCGGAACTGACCGGACCCGACGCGGCGTTCCGCCATGCGATCTGCTGCGAATACGAGGCATGGCTGCGCGACGAACGCGGTCTGGCGAGTGCGAGCATTGCGGCGGCGATGTGGGAGGCACGAAACTTCCTGCGCTGGCAGTTCGATCGCGGCGGCGGAGCTGGTCTCGCAACACTGAATGTCAGGGATGTCGATCTCTACATGGACATGCGCGGGCCTGGCCTGCGGCGCAAGTCACTGGCGGATGTTGCGGAGCGGCTCCGCTCGGTGGTCCGCTATCTGCACCGGACGGGTCGTATCCCGACCGATCTCACCCCGCACATCATCGGTCCCATGCTCTACGCCTATGAAGATGTGCCCTCGACGCTGGACACGGAGCAAATCGCGGCGGTGCTGGCAGCTGCGAAGACGGACCTGTCGCCGCGAGGGCTGCGCGATCATGCGATACTTCAGCTGCTTGCGACATATGGCCTGCGCGAAGGCGAAATCTGTCGCCTGCGCCTTGAGGACGTGAACTGGCGCGAAGAATCCCTGCATATCCGCCACACCAAGACCAATGCGCATTCCGCCATGCCGCTCCTGGCGCCGGTTGGCGAGGCGCTGTTCGATTACCTTCGCCATGGGCGGCCCCGGACCGAAGCGCGGGAGGTCTTCGTCCGGTCCTGCGCGCCCTATATCGCGATGACGAACCTGTATGGCATGGTCAGGGGACGGTTGTCGGCCGCAGGCGTCGAACCGCCCGGGAAGCGGGGACCGCATGTGTTCCGTCACGCCCGTGCGGTTGAAATGCTGCGGGCGTCGGTCCCGCAAAAGATTATCGGCGACGTGCTCGGGCATCGATCCACCGAATCCACCAATACTTATCTCAAACTGGCAACAGATGATCTCCGAGCCGTGGCACTCGATGTGCCTGGAATGGAGGTGCTGTCATGAGCGCCTGGCACGATCCCGATCGCACCGTCGTCGACGCCTTCCTGGTAAAATCGCAGTTCCGGCCGGGAAGCGTACCGACCTATCGCTGGTTCCTTCGCACCTTCGAAGATGTTGCCCGCCGGCATCCGGCGGTGGACCGGCAGATGCTCGAGGCCTGGCTGAAGGAAATGGCAAGACGCTGGCGAATGTCGACATTGCTGAACCAGGTCTGCATCGTCGATCGCTTCCTTGACCACCTCGCCGAAATCGGACTGATCGCCGACAATCCCATTGTCGCGCTTCGCCGTCGGTACAACGTCAAACACAGCAAGCCGATCTGGCGCGCGCTGGCGTCGTCCAATCCCGATGAGGAACTCGCCGCGTTGCGACAGCCTGCACCCTTCGGCAGCGTGCTGGGCGACTTCATGCGCGATCATGTCGCGCTGATGCACAGCCGGGGCTATCAGTATGAAACGCAGGGCCACTGGATATTGCGGTTCGACCGGTTCCTTCAGGCGAACCCCGAACTTGCCGGGTCATCGCTTGAAACCATGCTGGCGTGCTGGAAGGCGGCCAAACCAACTCGCAATCACGCGGCTGAATGCCAGAAGCTCGGGCGCCTCCTGACCAAGGCGCGGCATCGCCTCGATCCCGGCATCCCGCCGAAACGCTTTGACGCCCGGCCCGAACGGGAAGTGGCGCGAGAACATCGGCGGCCGCATATCTTCAGCCCGTCCGATGTCCGGAACATGCTCAATGTTGCCCGTTCCTACCCGTCGCCAAATGCACCGCTGCGACCGATGGTCCTCTACACCATGGTGCTTCTGGCCTATTGTGCCGGTCTGCGCCGCAGCGAACTCGCCAGACTCGATCTGGGCGACGTGGACTTCCAGTCGGGCACGATCACGATCCGGCAAACGAAGTTCTACAAGACCCGGCTCCTGCCATTGACAGGCAGCGTCCTCGCCGAACTGCGCGCCTATATCGATGCAAGGCAGCGCGCAGGTGCGCCGCAAAATCCGGAATCAGGTCTGTTCTGGCACGGGCACTTCAATGATCGCTACACGCCGCGGTCTGTCTCGACGATGATCACCGATGTCATGCGCCGCGCCGGGTTCAAGGCCCCGACCGGGCGAACGGGGCCGCGCGTTCACGATCTGCGCCATTCGATGGTCGTCAACCGGATACTCCAATGGTACCGGGCCGGCGTCAATCCGCAGGACAAGCTGCACTTCCTCTCCACCTACATGGGCCACCGGGATATCAACTCCACGCTGGTCTACATCACCGTCACGCAGGATCTGCTGCAGGAAGCAAGCGAACGCTTCCGTGCCGTCGGCGCCCGATGCCTCACCATGGAGGCGCGGCCATGACGAGAAGCAACCCGTTCCCCTCTCTGTTGCGGGCGTTCTTCCAGGAATGGCTGGTCGAGCAACGCAGTGCTTCGGTCCATACGATCCGGTCCTATCGTGACACCTGGCGGCTGTTGCTGCGCTTTATCGCCGAGCGAAAAGGCGGCGGGGTCGCGCGAGTCGCACTGGCCGATATCTCTGCCGACGAGGTGCGCGCGTTCCTCCACCATACCGAACATGGGCGCGGGTCCACGATCGGCACGCGTAACTGCCGGCTCGCCGCGATCCGCAGCTTCTTCAGCTTCGTGGCGGACAGGAATCCGGAATATGTCGCGCAATGCGCAGAGGTTCTGACCGTACCGCTCAAGCGGGAACCGACATCCGCGCCGTGCTATCTCGAGCCGGCGGAAGTCGAGGCGATTCTCGCCCAACCCGATCGGAGCACTGTCGCGGGAATGCGCGACCATGCGTTGCTCTCGTTCCTGTACAACAGCGGCGCGCGGATCCAGGAAGCGCTTGATCTGTGCCCCGACGCGATCCGGTTCGATGCACCCCACTGCGCTCGCCTCAATGGCAAGGGGCGCAAGGAACGGATCTGTCCGCTCTGGCCGGAAACCGTGACGTTGATCGAAAAGTTACTGGAACGCCAACCGCGTGCGCCAGACGAGCGCATCTTCGTCAACCGATATGGCAAGCCGCTGGGCGCGTCGGGCGTGCGGTTCAAACTCGCCGCCTATGTTGACGAGGCAGCCAAGGCTGTGCCGTCGCTCCGGTCCAAGCATGTGACGCCGCACAGCTTCCGGCACGCAACCGCCGTCCACCTTGTAGCAGCCGGAGTGGACATTACCGTTATCCGCAGTTGGCTGGGGCATGTCAGCCTCGACACGACCAACCACTACGCACAGGCCAATCTCGAGACCAAGCGAAAGGCGCTGGAACAGGTGGGTGCGCCGGCGGCGAGCAACGTACCCCCTTCGTGGAAACGGGATGCCAGCCTGATGGAGTGGCTCGACACCCTGTGAAATAATGCGCAGGAAATGCCGCAATGTTCCGCAGTCTGGCGGGGCCTACGCCGCGTTCCTGCGCATTATCGCTTCCTCGCGATAAAGTATCTTATGCGCAGCTGCGCATAACACAGCCCAACCATCGGCATGGGCGTTGTAAGTCTCGATCTGGGCCGGGGTGAGCGGATGAACGAGGGGATCATATTCAACGCCGCGGAATGTCAGTGCGCGCGCCGTGTAGAGCCCGAGGGCTTTCAAATCGCGCGCGACGATTTCCATCGCGGCGATCCCGCCCTTCTCGATGCCGCTCATGAAGGCCGCACGATCATCGAACGACGTGCCGGCGCCCCAAAGTCCAAGGCGGATCGCGTAGCAAAGATTGACAGGGTCCGTGGCGCCGGTCGCCGAAATGTAGAGAATGCGGGCGCGTGGGCGCAGGTTTTGAAGGCGAACGCCGGCCAGACCCTGATCTGATCCCTTCTGGGCGCCGAACCTGGTTTCGGTACCGGCGGCATTCGCCATTTCGTGCGCTTCATCAAAGCAGATGACGCCTTCGAAATCATCTTCGAGCCAGGCCAGCAGCTGCGAAAGGCGGGAGGCAGCGTCGTGGCGCTGGGACCGGAGCGTCGCATAGGTCAGGAAGATGATGCCGCTTTCCATCGTGATCGGCGCCCCGAACGGAGTGGTCTCCAGTGGCTGGATGTCGATCGGCAGGCCGCCTAGCGCCGCCCAGTCACGGCGGGCATCCTCTATCAGCGCGGCGCTCTTGGAGATCCATACAGCCTTGCGGCGACCGCGGCTCCACTGGTCCAGGATACAGGCTGCGACCTGCTGCCCTTTGCCGACGCCAGTGCCATCGCCGATGAAAAAGCCCATGCGATAGGCGCGCCCCGCGCTGTCGGGCATGAGCATCGTGCCGGCTTCATTGGGCGCATGGAGCCCCGGCAGATCGCGCTCGAATGCCTGTCCCGCATAAACCAGGGTTTCGAGCTGGGCGTCCGACATCGCGGTGACAGCACTGCGCGGCAGCATAGGGACATAGGTCGGTGCGGGAGGAAGGATCGAGGACATCGCAATCGACTCGACCAGCTGGTCGGGATGCGGCTTTCCGCCCGGAATATCCATCCGCGAGAGACGCCAGGGCACATAGATGCCGATCTGCTCGTCGGCGGGTCGCGGCGTTTCGAGAACAGCGTAAGCGAGCGGCTCTACCGTCGTATCCAACGCAGCGGCAGCGCGCGGGCTGGGCTTGCGGCGAATTGTTTTAGAGGGCAGCGCCATCAACGGCGCGTGAGTTCTGACAGGCATTCGCATCGGGATCCATGCTTTAGTCGTTCCTGCCGGCTTGCGCTGCGCGCTATCGAGCGATCCCAGCCTTGGCGGCATCGATAGAATATGCGGCAGGGCCGCTCTTATGTCTGGCACGCAAATCCGTTCCGGCGCGCCGGTCCAGCCTTTATCGTAAATCAGCAGACGTACCGACACGCTGGTGCCATGTTTCGCGAACGGCCGGCCCTGGATCGTGATTTCCACGCGCGGCGGGACAAGGTCAGCGACAGCCCGGTAGCCTTTCTCCCCGCTTCCAACATGGGCAAATGCCGGCGACATGATCGCAACGCATCGGCCGCCGGGCGTCCGACGCGCGAGGGCGGAGCGAAGGTGCCGGGCACCGGCATGCGTGTCGCGCCCCGCTGTTCGCTGCGGGCGAAAGGTGGGTTGATAAGCACGACATTGGGCCGCACGGCTGTAGGTAAAAAGTCGTCAATGAATTCGGCATCATGACAGCTGACTTCGGCACCCAGCGCCTGCCCAAGAAGGCCGGCTCGCACGGGATCGCGTTCGTTCAGGAAAAGGCCCGCGCCCGCCAGTTGCGCAAAAATGGCCAGAAGCCCGGTACCAGCAGAGGGCTCAAGGACCAGGTCGTCGGTCCCGATGGCGGCAGCGCGTGCTGCGAGATAGGCCAGTGGCAACGGCGTTGAAAATTGCTGCATGTCGACCTGGCGCTCCGATCGGACCGACTGGGTTGGCAGCCGCTCGGATCGCGCCAGCAGGTCAGCAAGGACAGCTTCGGGCGACGCCTCGTTCAACGGATCTCGCGTGAGCGCCAAGGCCTGAGCCGTCTCCAGCGCGTCGAACGCCTCGCGCAGCGACCAGACGCCCGTCTTGTCGCCAGCACCGAAATGGGCGGTCATCAGACGGGCGAGACGGTGTCGGCTGATCGGCTGACCGCTCGCTATGAGTTCGCAGAGGTCTTTCGCGACCGAAGCGAGAGTCCAGATTTTTTGCTCGTGCGGCTCGGTGCCAGCGCTAACGGCGGCGAAGAGATCTGAGGTCATGGCAAGCTCCTGATGCCCGCAGCTGAACGGCTCCAGGCGAGATCGTCGGACGCCAAGGCCTACCCGACTTCGATGTTCGGAAAATTTGGGCGAGGCTCGCATGCGGCCCCGCCCACGGTCGTTCAGGCCGCTTCGGGCAAGTCGCTCTGCTGATCAGCGGACGCAGGCTCGCCGTTGGGGGACTGCGGCTCGCTCTCCTGGGAAGCGAGATCCTCAAGCGGACCAAAGCGCATCGCGTCCGGTAGCCATTGCATCGCTCGATCCTTGATATCGGCTTCGACGATGATCTGGCCGCCAAAGAGCTTTTCGGCAGAAAGCGCGAGATCATGCTTCTTCGAGCCGCTGTACCGGCTGCGCAGTTCGGCCCCACCAACCTCGTGGAAATGGTCCAGGATCGTTGGCTTGGCTACGCGATCGAAATAGCGTCGCGCGGTCGGACGCCACCATTGCGCAACATCGATGTCGAGCTTGGTCCCGAGATGGTCGATGAGCATGGCCGAACGCTCACCGGCGGGCACCGCATGGAGGGTCCTGGCGACCGCCCAGCCAAGCCAGGCCGCCCGCGCCGTATCGGCAAGCGCGCAGAAAGCGTCGTAACGTTCGCATATCCCGCCTGCATCGATCCAGCTGCGGTCGAGGCTCGCCTGCAATTCGTCCCAGCTTTCCGCAGCGGGCGTGTCGCTCTCGAAGTTGCCGACGCGTGAACTGGGCACGGTTGCCCGCAGATCGCTTGGCATGTCGTAGCGATAGGCGACCGCCGCGTCGGCCATGATGAACGCGCCAAGGTCGAGGGCAAAATGGGGATCGCTCGCGACATGGACCCGGAGGATTTCCGTCTTCATGAGAGCCAGTTCCTCCGCCAGCTTCTGGCTGATCGGCGAGCGTCCGGAAGCCTCATCGACTGGCTCATCGGCGCTTTCATGGTCCTCCTCGGATTCGATATCGGCATCCCCATCGATCTCGGGTTCAGGCTGTGGGATCGCATAAATCTGTTCGTGAAGCCGCGGCGTGCCGTCATCACCGATCACGAGATAGGCCAGGGACGCAGCCTTCTGGTCGGCCCCCAGCACCAGCGGGCGCTCGGTCAGGCCCTGATATTCCGCTTCCAGCGCCTCGATCCGTTCGATCTCTTCGTCGGAATAACCGTCTTCATCGGCATTTTCGGCAATCGTCTCCAGCTCGACTTCGATCGCGCGCTGCCGATCCTCCTCCTCGGGGGTCAATTCCGCCGGTTCGCCCTCGACAGGATCGAGGCCGATGGTTTCCATATAGGGGATACGGCTGTGGCAGACGACGCGCAGTTCGCCGAAGCCCTCGGTTGATCGCAGATCCGCGGCTGCCGCCTCGAGGCGTTCCTGCGCCAGCGTTTCGACAATGTCGCTGTCGATCCAGTTCTCGCTCGCATTGTCGGAGAAGAGATCGCCATCGATCCTGCCACCTGCAGCTAGGTAGGCGTCGCGCCCTATGAGCATGGCCTTGGGATCATTGCCCCGATAGAAGCCGGAGCTCAGGCGGCGGCGGATTTCAGCGCAGTTCGTAGCATAGTAGCCGTCGGCAAGTTCTTCGAAGACAGCTGCCTGGCGGGCAGTGTCGGTGATGCTGCCATAGGCCTTCGCAACGTCGAGCGTAATGGTCCCATCAGCGAGGGCGTCAAAGACGGGGTCAGCCAAGCCAGCAAGCCGCAGACGCCCCAGCACGAAACGCTCGGTGAGGCCAAATCTTATGGCAACGTCCGCTGGGCTCTTCTTCTCGGTCTCGATGATCGTCTGGAATGCACGGCACTCCTCGGCCGGCGACATGTCTTAGGTCATGTGTCAACTGTCCTTCGAAGCATTTTCTGGCAGATATCCGTCAGTTTCTGGTCTTGTTGTCGGGTGACACTGTCCTTCGAGCTTTGGTGGTCGCTGGCACGGCGCGGAGCGCCGTGTCACGCTCGGCGATCAGCCGAGCGTTGTGACGTTGGTGGCGGTGCGCTTCCGCTTCGGCTGTGAGGGCGCGCTGCAACAGCAGCGCGTTCTCGCTAACCAGGCGACGCTGCTCTTGCTTCATGGTGCGGATGAGGCCGTGCAGTTCGTCGAGCTTGTCCTGCCAGGTCGTCACCGGCTTGATTGGATCGCCGAGGATGGCGTGAAGGTCGTCGATGATATCACGATGGTTGGTGTAGATCGTGTTGCGCGCGACCCCGGATTCGCGCGCGAGGGTCGCGACGGTGAGCGTATAGCCGCGCTGATGCAGCGGGTGGACCGGGCATCCTTTGCGCAGCCGTTCGAACGCAGCGTTGAGCCGGGCCTGGGTCTGCTGGCGACGCTGTTCATGACGATCGGGTTTCCTAGGCATTGGATCATCCCTCATCGAGCTGGGTGAGGATACGGTCGCATTCGGCGACCCTGGCCTCAGCAAGCGCACGACTGCCGGCATCGAGCACCGGCTGTTCGAGCAGTTTCAGATTGCGGGCACGGCGCATTTCCCACACGGACCGATGTCGGGGCGTGACCGCGAAGTTGGCGCAGGTCGAGCAAGTGGTCTCGGTCCTGAGCACCGGATTGGGGCCGGCCTCGCCGCCGAAGCACGCCGAGGTTTCGGGGCGATAGACGCAGTAACCCCAGTCGCACACGCCGAGCCGCAGGTCGGTTTCCGCCATGAGGAAGTCCACATATGCCTGCACGTCGCCATTCCGGGTGCAGCCGCGGAACCGGGATCGTGCCGCAATGACGCGCCCGGCCTTGCCGCCGAGCGCGGTTGCGGTCAGCATCTCCTCCAGCGCCGCTCGCGTTTCCTCCTGGGCATGACGGTCGATCAACTCGTCGAGCTGGAAGTCGGTGCCGACGTAGCCGCTGTCGGTCATCGCGCGCGTCACATGGCCAAGATGTGCCTGGAGCGCGGCGAGCCCGGTGCGGTCGCGCTTGCCGACGAACCGCGCGAACGTCTTGCGGCCCTGATGGGTGTTGAGGTGCCAGGGCTTGCCCTCGTGGAGCGGCAGGCCGATGAACGGTGCGAACAGCAGATTGAGACGACGGATGATCGTATAAGTGGCCGGCAGGTCGATCTCGACGGCAGGACCGATGAGGCCGGTGCTCGATGTGATCAGGAACAACTCCTTGCGCCGCGACCGGCGCCGCAGCCCATCGGTCAGCTTCTCCATCACTGCGACCGCACGCACGACCGGCTCGGGCGCGATCCAGCGGTGGGCGTCACCATGATAGCCGCGTGAGGTCTTGAAGATGCGGCCCGTAAGATAGGCGAACCGCTCGTCACCCGTAGCGGAAGGGTGACGTTCGATGCATCCGGCTTCCAGCCCAAGGATCTCCGAGAGACGGGCGCCGACCAGCCAGGCGATCGTCACGAAGCAGGCATCGTAGAGCCGGTCGGCAAGGTAGCGCACGGTCTTGGTGCTCGTCACCGGCGCCCGATGCCAGGGGGCCTCCTCGCCAGACAGCACCTGGAACCGGAACGGCGCGATCGCGTCGATGACGCGGAAGCCGGCCTTGGTGGGAGAGAGCCCGGATGCGAGCGCCGCGTCATAGGCCGCCTGCGCCTCGCCTTGCAGGGCGAGGATATCATCGGCCGCCGGTCCGATCAGCCGCAGCGCCGACGACAGTAGCGGCACCGCGATCGCGTCGGGCGTATAAGGCAGCCAACCCCGATCACTCCTTTTGAACATGCCTGTCGTGCCCGGGAACGGATCACCGATGGCGACCGTCGGGTAGCGCGCGCCTTGCAGATAGATCAGGATGAGCAGGCTGCGATAATGATGGAGTGTGCCCGTCTTGAGCAGTTCGCCCTTCGGGTTTCGGCGCTCGGCCATCGCCGCCATGAACCGCTCGCTTGCGCCGCGATCAAGGTCGGCGAACCGGCGATAGCCCTGATCTGCCATCCAGCGGATGAGGAGGCGAAGCCCCTTGAACAGTCTCATGAGCGTGCCATCATGGACGTGCCTTCGCCCCGGCGGGGGATCGACCTTCGCGCTCCACAACAGGGTCTTTGCCGCCGCCAGCCAGGGCAGGAGCGCAGGATCGGTGAACCGCCCTGTTGCGACCGTAAAACCCCAGTCGAGCGAGTAATCGCCCCGACTACAGCCGGGCCGGATGTCGTCCAAGTGCCACATGTCGTCGCTGAAGCGCGAGCGCGACGATATCGCGATGTCGGGCGCGAACGCCGCCGCCTGGGCGAGCAACAGGATCATTCCAGCACCGGCAAGGCAGGCAGCCCCGCCATGATCGCCCGCGCGGCATCGTGCAACTCGCCGGGGAAGTCGGGGAGGATATCGCCCGTGAGGATGCGATGGCTCTCGGCGTAGATCAGTGCCCAGCGCGTCGGATCGATCCGTCTCCGTGCTTCCTCCAGCGCTGCGATCGCCTGGAGGATGCGCGCCAGATGCTCGGCATCCAGCGGGATCACCAGGCCCGGACAGCGCAGACACGCCCCGAGCCGGGAACAGGGCCTGCCCGGCCTGTCGCCGTCGAGCAGATTGAGGCAGTCATGCCCGAACGGCACGCTCGCGGGCATTGCCGCCGGCGGCGATTGAGAGACGGTATTTTCCCCCATCACCCATCCGATCATCAGCACCTGCGCGCGGGCGATCGTCTCGGCCTGGATGCGCGCCGCCTCCGGCCCGCGCACATAGCGTTCGGTCGTGTCGATGCGCGCATGGTTGAGTAACGCCTGCGCCGCGATCAGATCGCCCTGGCTCGCGGTATAGACCTGGGTCGCCGCGCTGCCGCGCAGGAACGCCGCCGCAAAGTCGGGAAGCGGTTCGCGCCATCGTTCGGGCGCGGCCCTGTTCCAGATCGCGATCCGGACATTGGCGCGGTCGATAAACTTCTTGATGCCTTTGCCCAGCGTGCTCATCGATACGAGGCGCACCGTGCCGAGCTTCTCGCTCTTCATCAGGAACAACAAGTCACGCTCCTGCACGCGGGCCTGGCTTGCAAGCGGCGCGGTCATGGCGATCAGCCGATCGATCAGATTGGGCGCCGCATAGGGTCGCCGACGGTCGAACGAACGGCGCTGCGCCCGCTTCACCTTCGCACCAGCACGCGACTTGCCCCAGTCGATCATCACCCGATGCTCGTCGAGCGGATGCGGGCTCTGGCAGTCGCGGCGCAGACGCCGCAACGGGTCGGGATTACCGGCGGTCTGAACCGCGAGCCCGAGGAAGAAGGCCGGAAGATACTCCAGTGTCAGATGGAGATAACCGGACAGATGCCGCAGCCCGCCACGCGTGCTCAGCGTGGAGACGCCATAGGGGACCTTGCTCGCTGCCGTCACCACGCCATTGCCGACGCGCGCTATTGTGCGCACGAACCGGCACGTCCGCGCATCAACACCTGGCACCGCGCCGCGCGTGGCGAGGATGCGTTGCCCGGTCTCGAACCGGTCCCAAGCTTCGTCGATCTCCTCATAAGCTGCCTGAAGGATGCTTTTGAGCACCGCCTCGCTGAGCTTGGGTCGCGGCGTCGGCGACCGATTGGGCCAGGGATTGTAAGGGAAGTCGATCCGGCTCGGCAGACGATCGGGCGCGTGCCGCTTGGTCCAGTCGACCAGATAGCGCAGCACCGCCAGCGCATTGGCTTTCGAAGGTGCGGTCCAGCCCTTGCCATCCGGGCCTGGCTGTCGGTTGAGCCAGTCCATATAGCGCCCGACCAGTGTGGAGCTGAGGTCGGCCGCGCCAGCCACCGCATCCTCCTCTCGCGCGAACGTCGCGAACAGGCGCAGCGCACGATAGCAGCCGCGCTGCGTATCCGGACTCGATCCAGCGTGATGCCCCCGGAACGCTTCGGCCAGCAGCACCGTCACATCACCCGGAAGCCCGAGCCTTCCCAGATCGAACCGCTTGTCCACCTCGCCCCAGGCGTCGCGGAACAGGACGATGGTATCACTCGCCTCCCTCGTCACCATGCGCCGGTTGATCGGTGCCCGCCTAGCCATCGTCGATCAGCGCGCCGTAAAGCCAGGCGATGCTCTCCTCCAGTTCGGCACCATGCATTTCCACGCAGCGCAGATAGATGGCAGTGCTGGCGATCGACCTGTGTCCGAGCAGCACCTGGACCACCTTGAGCGGGTTGATCTCCGGTGTCGTGCGCGCCTGCCGCTGGAGCTGCGCCAGCATCGTCATCGCATAGCAGTGCCGCAGCCAATGGCCGGTCCCGACCACGCCGGCGGCCTTGAACGCCGCGCTCATCGCAGCCGTGAACCGGACTGGACTGACCGGCGTGCCCCGGCTCGTCAGGAACAGCGCCGAAGGTGCTTGCCATGATGGATCAGCGCGGCGCAGCCGCCGGATCAGCGGGCCGCGCACCTCATCGATGTAGCGATGCGTGGCGTCGAGCAACCGGATCGGCGGATAGACCGTGCGCGGATAGCCGCCCTTGGTGATGCTGAGCCCGATCCCGACCAGCGGATGCTCATCGGCGTCGAGATGAACGGTCTCCGGCACCTGGAACAGCTCCAGCGCGCAAAGCTCCTTGCGGCGCATTCCCGTCACCAGCGCCCAGCTTGCCATAAGATCGTAAGGCGCCGCCAGCGCACTGAACAGCCGGCGAAGCTGATCGGCGCGCAGGGCGCGCGGCAGCCGCTCGGCCTGCGGGACGGTCAGCACATTGGCCGCGACGACGCCGGGACGCACATCGAGATGCGCGAGCATCGACTGCCGCCGATGCGATACACGCACGTCGATGTAATGGAACGGCAGCTCCGCGATCCAGCTCCGCTGGTGCGCCCAGCCATAAAAGCGGCAGACTGTGCGGACCCGATCGTTGATCGTAGAGCGCCCATAGGGCCGCTTCGTGTGCGGGCTCGGGCGTTCCAGCATCCGGTTGCGCCACGCCGCTATCTCGCGTTCGCCAACCGCGTCCCAGGCGATCCGGGATTGCTCCAGGCTATCGAGCCAGTCGTGGAGATGTTCGCTATAGGTGCGGATCGTCTCGGCCGCGTGGCTGCGGCCCGGGATGGTCGCCAGTTCGTGCAGATACGCGAACGCAGGCTCGATGATCGCCATCCCATCATCGACGATGACCGGGAAGTGCGCCGGGATGTCGCCATAGCCCGGCAGCGCTCTGATGATACGAGCCATCTGTCCTCCGTGGCGCGTCGTGCGCGCCCGATAGCAGGACAGCTTATTGCCGTTCAGAGCCCATGATTACGCTCAAAAGGACAGTTTCTGCCCCATGCTTAAATGTGCGGCGCGCTCAGGCGCGCCGATAAACCCAAGGGCGTCCGTGTGACGGACTCGTCGCCCCCGATCGCAAGCGGGACAATACCACAACCGCCGCGCAAGTGCTTGTTCCAGGCCGCCCTCCGCCAGCTCTTTGGGTAAGCGCTGCGGGCGGCCTGGAACAAGCACACCACTCTCTTATCCTTCCTATCGAAGGACACTCTGGAGACATGACCTAACATGTTGAGCCGATTGAAATTTTCAACAAGGCTGATCTCTGCCGCGTCGTTTCGATTGCTCAGCAGCTTCACCATCACCGGGTAATCGGCCGGCAGCTTGCCCTCATTGATCAAGGCCTTGAGCTGGGTTAGACGGCGACCGCCGGCGGTGATCTGATATTCGCCCTTCTTGCGGGCCACCGGCAGGCCAATGAGGTTCTGGATGATGCCGCGCGCGAGGATGCTGGCCTTGAGTTCGCTATCGGCCACGGGGTCAGTCCGCTTGCGGACATTGGAAGGAGCGATCGAGAGCTTGGAAGCGGGAACCTGGATGTCGGGCAGTGCCTGGGACATGAGCTTTCTCCTGTTCGCGGGCGCCCTGACCATCAGGCCGCATTCCGCTCCCATCCCAACCTCGCCTTCCCTCCTGCTCGGAGCATGTCGTTCCAGTCGTTGAACGGCGCCGCGGGCCAAAGGACAATTATATCGCGTCCCGGAAGCACGTAGCTCTGCAAAGCCTTGTTCACGGCCCGCCTGCCTGCATGGTCGTTATCGGCGAGGAGGATTAGGCGCTTGATGCGCGAGGGGATGTCGATCCGATCAAACCGCTCGGCGCCGAGGCTCGCCCAGACCGGAATGGAGAGAAGCAAGGATGCCGAGAGGGCATTTTCCACGCCTTCTGCCAGTCCCAACGTCTCCATCGGTTCAAACAGTTGCACGGCATCTCGATATAGAGGACCCAGTGCGCGCTTTGTCCGGCGTAGCAAAGCCGGCCGACCATTGGGCTGCAGGAATATCCGTTGAACAGCTGCCAGACGACGCGGTTGCCCGACAGCGATAAGCAGTGCGGGCAACCGTCGAACCGATCGACCTCGCCCCAAGGGTGTGGCCGGGTGGTAGCGCATGAGATCATGGATCGCCGGAATTGACCGGTTACGCAGATAGCGCTCAGCCGGGGTGCCGCTGACAGGTCGTCCTTCGCGCCAGAGACGAGCGGCATATCGCTGCATGTTGGTGGCAGGCTCGAAACGCTCGACCATTCGGCTCTGCCCTTCAGGAACATCGAGCCTCTCGCGTCTGAGCGCCGCCAGAATTTCGGTAATTGTGCAGCCGGCAAAACATTTGAACAGAAGGGCAGTTCGACCGCACCGCACAGACAGGCTCGGCGTACGATCCTCATGGGCCGGGCATCGGCACATGCCCCGCCCGTTGGACCAGACGCCCCCGAGTTGCCGGACAATGTGCTCTCCGGCTGCTGTCACGTGAGCGCTCATGGCAAACTCCGCGCGTCAGCTGTCAGAATGTTCGCGTCAGCGGGAGCGCGATGGCGAGGAATGGGCCAACCGAAGGGACGTGATTGCTGTGAAGGATCAACATGCTTTCGACCGGACCAGTCCGCCTGCGAGGGGATGGCGTGGAGGCAGTTTGACAGGCCAGTGGCCAAAAGGCTGTGGTACATGGAGGATATCCTGAGGTTAGCATGAAGCCGACCTCTTCCCTCCCCCTTCTCTCCTGTTCGGTCCCAGGCGGTACCCTAGTGGCACCATAGCGTTCGATATAAGAGCGTTGCTTTTGCGTGTCAGTTTGATGACACTCTCGGCTCATCGAAACGGATCGGCCACCTCGCCTGGCTCTCCCGGCTATGGTCGCCGACGCATGCAAGGGTCGGGTCGCACCGTGACAAGCAACATTCTGCCTCCTGAGCTGGAGAAATATCGCGCAGCCCTCGAGTCGCTGAGCGATCGTCAACGTGAATGTCTTGTGCTTGTGGCGCGCGGAATGATTTCCAAGCGAATCGGCCCTAAGTTAGGTATCAAGCCCGGCACGGTAGACAAACATGTTGATAAAGTTCGACTTGCGCTAAATGGGATGAGCCGCGCTGACGCAGCGCAAATCGTTTTGGCCTTCGAAACGGCCAGCAAAACCCAATTTGTCCATTCCTATTTTTTACCACCCCCCGAATCGCTGGTAATTTCCTCCGATGTCGAGAGAGCGGCAACTATCCCCGCTGATCACGAAGCGGATAGGCATCCGGACGATGATGGGCAGTTTGTTGAGGAACAGGGCAGCTATACGCTCGAACGCCTCACAACCTCCCTCGTCGACTGGGTCCCGCTCCGCTCAGGCAGGAGACCGAGTAATGACCTGAACCAATCAAAAGCCATCGTTACCGCAGCGGCACTGGGCGCCTTGGCGCTGCTGCTTGCCGGCTCGGCCATATCGCTTCTTACGGTCATGGACAGTTTAACCCACCCGTAAGGCCACCATCCGACAATCAATTTTATGAACCATGCATTCCTGTGGAATGCGGGAGGAGGCATCATGCCCAGACAACGTCAGATTATCGCCCATTCGATCGCCCAGCGACTGCACGCAGCTGAAGAAGCTATCGACCTTGCGGCGGCTCGTATCGCCGAACTCAATGCTGCCCTTCCCCTCGCCCGACTTGAGGGGCGCCTTGGAGCGGCGATCGGGCAGGACGCATTTGCCTCATCCGCCTCGGCCATCATGCTGGTCGTCAAGACGCGGGCAGAGCTCGTCGCGACCCATGACCAGCTCAAGCGCGTGAGTGACGACATCGGTCTTGGCGAGCAGGCCTATGGCGATGTCTTCAAGGTTGCAAATGGCCAAAGCCAGCAGCCGGGGGTACCGAACCATCTCCGCGCCGCCTGAGCGATGATCGTCAAGCGCTTGACTGGGAACGACACTTCCGTTTCGAAGTCGATATGACCAGACAAATGATGTTCATCGGACTTTTGGTCCTGAGCTCGATTTATGGGTTCGCAAAGGGTGGTCGGCCTGAGCAGATCGGGGCGGCAACCTTTGTGAGCGGCGTCATCGCCAGCATTGCGCTCGCCCATCCCGTTGGCTTCCGGTTCCAGGGTGTCGAGCACGGCATGCTCTTTGTCGACACGGCCATGCTGGGTGTTTTCCTATGGCTTTCTTTCAAAAGCACGCGATTTTGGCCGCTTTGGGTTTCGGGAATGCTGGTAGCCGAACTTTCGGTCCACACGATGCGCGTGGCTGTGCCGGCTGTGGTGCCAAAAGCCTATATGGATGCCGTGGCGCTCTGGAGCTGGATTGCCCAGATCATTCTGATCGCCGCGACCTGGCGACACCAGCAGCGGCTGGCCCGGCTGGGTGTCGACAAATCCTGGAAGACCTGATCGGTCTGGGAGCGCCCGATCGCGCGCGAGAATTGTCTGACCGGCTTCTCGAACGATTTGGGTCCTTTCCCGAGGCCCTCAACGCTACGGCTGGGGAGTGCGTCAAAGCTGTTGGTGGCGATGATCTGGAGGGGCTGTTTTCATCGGTTCGAACGGCTATCCACCACGTCCTGCGAGATCGCCTTCCACGTGGAGCCGTGCTGGCCGATGAGCCCGCCGTCCTTGACTATCTGAGGGGCGCGATGGCGTTCGCCCCGCAAGAGCAGTTTCGGGTACTCTATCTCAACGCAGGCAATGAGCTTCTATGCGACGAGGTTGCCAGCATCGGCTCCGTTTCCGCTGTCCATATCTACCCGCGCGAAGTGCTCAAGCGCTGTCTTGAGCTCGGCGGGACCGCCATCATCGTTGCGCATAATCATCCATCTGGTCGTCTTGTGGCCTCCCGGAGCGACAGGATCATGACCCGCAAGCTCGTCGAGGCCGCCACAGCGCTGGGCGTCGCGGTGCACGATCATATTCTTATCGCCCGGGAGGGCAGCCTGAGCTTTCGTAGAAAAGGATTTTTGTAGGCAGGCGCCCGCAGCGATCGGCCCGGCCGAGCACGCGCAGCGCCCTTAGCAAAGGGAGAAAGACAATGCCGCATCAAGTCGTTGCTCGCATGGACGCCTGCCGCAAGCTGGTGACGATGCGTAAAGCTCTTGGTGACACGCTGGGCTATCGCTATTGCGCCAGTCCCGTCTGGGACATGCTTCTGGAACTCTATATTGCCGAGAGAGAGGAGAGGGTCGTCTATCTCTGGTCGCTCTGCAGTTTCGCAAATGTCCCGTTCCCCACAGCATGTCGCAAGGTGTACGAAATGGAGAAGATCGGTCTGGTCCTCTGCAATGCGACCGACCGGGACCGACGCGGAATTAAGGTCAGCCTGACCGAGAAGGGGCGCGGGGTCGTCGAGTCGCTTCTCGACCGGCTCGCCGAGATTTACAAAACCAACACAGGTATGCGCGCCGACATTCCCGCGCTTGTCAGCGCGGACAAGCGCGCCAAAAATGCCAATTGATGAAGTCCTAGCAACGGTTGCGTCCGCCCGTTGGCATCTGGCTTGAGCAGTCCACTTCGGCTAGATTCAACGAGTCCCAGGAGGCAGCAGCAAGCCCTCCACGCAATTATCTGTTCAGTGAAAATTGCGCGATTGAAGCCGCAAACGAGGTGTATCATCTCTCGCTCCCCGCGTCGACAAGTCTGCTTCACCATCGCTGGCGGCGCAAGTGGCGGCAGACAGGTTAGCTTCACCGATCGATCTGAGAAGAGGGGTATAGTCGATCACGCGATCTATGATGATGTGCATGACAATCCCCTCGCGCTGTAACCGCCCGCGTAGGCCAACCATGGCCGATGACAGGACCGTGCGCCGCTGCGCCTCGAACCGGTCCGGCCATAATATGCCATTGGCGATCCCAGTTTCATCTTCGATCGTGATGAACAGAACGCCCTTGGCCGACCCCGGCTTCTGCCGCACAAGAATGACGCCAGCCACCTCGACATGCCGCCCGTCCTTCACCTGATCGAGTTCTGCGGCCGACTTGACCCCGCGCCGTCGCAAATCCTCGCGCAGAAACGCAAGCGGATGCGCCCGCAGCGAAAGCTGAATGGTCCGATAATCCTCGACCACTTCCCTTCCTTCGCTCAGCGGCTCCAGCGTCACCATGGGTTCGTCCCCTTCCGGACCGAACCGCCCTTCCCGCGCGTCGGCAGCCGCAAAGAGTGGCAGGGGTTTGTCGCCCAGCCCCTTCACGCGCCAAAGCGCCTGCCTTCGATCATGGGCAAGGGCGTGGAATGCATCCGCATCCGCCAGCCGCTCGATGGCGGCCGGCGGCACCCCTGCCCGTCGCCAAACGCCTTCGACGCTATCGAAGGGCGCCTCCCCGCGCGCCGACACGATCATGGCGCCGTGCAGGTTGGAAAGCCCGCGTGCCATGCGCAGCCCAAGGCGAACGGCGAGGTATCGCCCGCGTGTCGGTTCCAGCGTACAATCCCAACGGCTACGATTGATGCAGGGCGGCCGCACCTCCACGCCATGGGCACGGGCGTCCCGCACGATCTGCGCAGGCGCGTAAAAGCCCATGGGCTGCGCGTTCAACAGAGCCGCACAGAAGATATCGGGATGGTGGCACTTCATCCAGCTCGACGCATAGGCGATCTTGGCAAAGCTCGCCGCATGGCTTTCGGGAAAGCCATAGGAACCGAAGCCTTCGATTTGCTTGAAGGTCCTCTCGGCAAAATCGCGCGGATAGCCGCGCCCCACCATGCCCTCGACCAGCTTGTCGTAAAAATGGCTGACCCCGCCGGTAAACTTGAACGTCGCCATAGCGCGGCGCAGCTGGTCGGCCTCAGCGGCCGTGAACCCGGCGCCGACAATGGCCACCTTCATCGCCTGCTCCTGGAACAGCGGCACGCCCAGCGTCTTCTGCAATACGGCGCGCAACTCCTCGCGCGGATATTCCGGCTTCTCCTTGCCCTCGCGCCGCCGCAGATAGGGATGCACCATGTCGCCCTGGATCGGCCCGGGCCGGACGATCGCCACCTCGATCACAAGATCGTAGAATTTCTCCGGCTTGATCCGCGGCAGCATCGACATCTGCGCACGGCTCTCGATCTGGAAGACCCCGAGCGTGTCCGCGCGCTGAATCATGGCATAGACGGCCGGGTCATCCCGCTGGAGTGTGGGTGACGCCATGGTCATGGCGATGCCGCGATGCTCCGCCAGAAGCGCAAAGGCCCGGCGCATACAGCCCAGCATGCCCAGACCCAAAATATCGACCTTCATGAACTTCAAGGCATCAATGTCATCCTTGTCCCACTCGATGACCTGCCGGTCCTCCATGGCTGCAGGCTCGATCGGCACCAGCTCATCGAGCCGATCCGAGGTCAGGACAAAGCCGCCAGGATGCTGCGAGAGGTGGCGCGGTGTGCCGATCAGCTCACGCGACAGCTCCAGCGTCAGAGCAAGACGCGGATCGCTGGTGTCGAGATTGAGTTCGCTTGCCTGATCGGCGCGCACGCCTTCGAGCGACCATCCCCACACGAGCCCCGCCAGCGCCCCGGTCATGTCCTCGGGCAGACCCAGCGCCTTGCCGACCTCGCGCACCGCGCCGCGGGCGCGATAGCGCGTCACCACTGCCGTCAGAGCGGCGCGGGTGCGGCCATAGGTTTCATAAATCCACTGGATGATCTCCTCTCGCCGCTCATGCTCGAAATCGACGTCGATGTCCGGCGGCTCCTTGCGCTCGCCGGACACAAAGCGCTCAAACAGCAATTCATGCTTGATGGGATCGATCGAAGTGATGCCCAGCACGAAGCAGACGCAGCTGTTCGCGGCAGATCCCCGCCCCTGACAGAGAATACCCCGCCGCCGTGCTTCAGCGACGATGCTGTTCACGGTCAGAAAATAGGGGGCGTAGCTGAGCTTCTCGATCAGCCCGAGCTCATGGGCCAGCTGATCGGCATAGGCTTTGGGCACCCCATCGGGAAACATGCGCGCCGATGCCACCCCCGTCAGCCGCTCGAGCAACTGCTGCGGCGTTTCTCCCGGACTTGCTTCCTGCGGATATTGATAGCGAAGCTGGCCCAAGTCGAACGTGCAGGCCCGGGCGATGTCAGCGCTCGCCGCCAGCGCATCGGGATAGGCGGCAAAGCGCCGGGCCATTTCAGCGCCGGACTTGAGCTGCCGATCGGCATGGCGCTCGCGCCTGAACCCCAGCGCATCGACCGTGCAATGGTGACGGATCGCGGTCACGACATCCTGCAACAGCTCGCGATCATTGCTATGGTAGAGGATGTCGCCCAGCACCACCGGTCGCACATGGTGCGCTCGGGCCTGCGTATCGAGCCCATGGATACGGATCGCATCATCCGGCCGTCGGCGCAGCGACAGCCCAAGATAGGCGCGCTCTCCAAATATGCCGCTTAAACGGCGGAGCGCTTGTACATTGGTGTCGTTGGGCAGATCGGGAACAAGGATGGCGATCAACCCCTCCTGCCATTGTTCGACATCGTCCCAATGCAGGTCGCAGGCCCCCTTTCCTGCCCGAGCCTTGCCGATGGACAGCAAGCGGGTCAGCCGCGACCAGGCGGCCTTGTTGGTCGGATAGACCAGCAGGCTCGTGCCGCAGGCAAGATCCAACCGACAGCCGGGGATCAGACGAACGCCGGTTTCCTTGGCCGCTTCCCAGGCGCGCACGATCCCGGCCACCGAATTGCGATCGACCACGCCCAGTGCCGGTATCTTGAGCCAGGCGGCTTGGGCGAACAATTCATCAGGGGAGGACACGCCACGCAGAAAGGAGAAATGCGTGGTGACCTGAAGCTCCACATAGGCGTCGCCGATCATCCGAACACACCATGGATGTGCCAGGAGAGATCGCCCGACCGCAGATTTTCGCCATCGCCGCGCCGGAACACCCAGAAACGCTCGCCCCGCTCATTCTCCACCCGGAAATAATCGCGTACGGCATAGCTCTCGCCGCTCCGACGCCACCATTCTCCCCGAATACGCTCCGGCCCATCTGCCCGCACCACGACATGGGCAACCCCGCGCCAGACGAAGCGGCGTGGAGGTTGGTCGGGAAGCTCGGCCATGACATGGTCGATCCGCTCTGGCCGCCGCAGAATGCGCGCGGGCCGCGGCCATAAGGTCGGCCAGCTCGTGGCGTCGGCCAGCGGCGCGATCCGCCCTAGGCTTCGCTCGGGCACATCACTTTCCCGCATGCTCGGACGGTAAATGGCCCCTTGCCCCAGCCGCGCAACGATCTGATCGACGAGGAGCGCGATATCCGCTTCTTCGCCCATCCCCAGATCGGCATCGATCGCCGTGGGCGCCAGGGGTTCGCTGCGCAGCGCGATCAACCGCATCCTTTCGATGCCGAAACCTGGATCGATGGTCTCGATCTTCATGGCGAGCAGCCGCAGCATATGGCCGATGTCGCGCGTACCCCGTGCGGTCCCGACCGTGACGATCTGTTCTTCCTTGTCCACCCGTTCGCAGACAAGGCGCAGGAGCCGCACGCCAAGCCCCCGTTCGCGCAATGTCCGCGCCAGATCATCGGCAAGGCCGGCCATCACCCGCGCGATCGTCTCGGCCGAGCCAATGGGTTCGGCAAAGATCCGCAGCACCTGCGGCAGTTCGAATGGCACAATACCGACGAGCGGCTCGCCAACCCGCCCGATCGCCTGGTCGAGCCGGTGAAGCAGGCTGCCCCCAAAGCGGCGGCCGAGCGGCGCGCGGGGCATGGCAATGAGATCGGCGATGCGCTCGATCCCAAGGCGCCGGGCGGCGCTGCGCTGGCGGTCATCGAGCCGCAGCGCCGCTACCGGCAGCCTGCTGATCGCCTCCAATTCCCCATGCATGTCGCAGATCGAAATGCGCTCTTTGCCATAGCGAGCGAGCGCATGGGCTGCGCCGGCCGTGCCTGCGATAGCGACGCGGGCGGCCAGCCCGATCCGGCCGCAAAAGCCGATGAGCCGCTGCGCCATCCCCTCCTCGCCGCCGAAAAGATGAGTTACGCCGGTCAAATCCATGAGCAGCCCGTCAGGCGCGTCCACCTGCGCGGTCGGCGTCCAGCGCCGCACGGCGAACAGCGCGAGCCGTTCCAACTCCCGCACATCTCCCACCGGGTCAGCGTCGCGCGCGTTGAGGCCGGGCACCATGGCTTTGGCCTGGGTGAGCGGCATGCCGGGAAAGAGCCCAAGTCTTGCAGCATGCGCGTCGACCGCGGCGATCACCATGCGCTGCTTTTGAAAGGTGCTGGTGACGAGCGGCGGCATGTCCGGCGGCGCATTTCCAAGGAGCTTCAGATTGGGCGCTGCCGGCTGCTTGTCCGATTTGAACGGATTGTCGGCCGCCTCCGAGCGACGGCCGAGTTCCCGCAGCGAGGGACGCTGATGCACGGGCAGGCTGTCGATCTGTTCCTCGCGGGTGCCCATGGCAGCGCCAGCGCCGGCAGTCTGCGCCCAGCGCGCGCCAGGACGCCACCCGCCGCCACGTGGGCAGGAGCAGGAGGAGCCGTCTTCCTCTTCGAGCGGGATGACGAGCAGTTGGGGCGCAGATGTCCGTTCAGGCGGCCTGCCGGTCCTCGCCTCGTTTCGGCGTAGCCGATCGACGGCGAGGCTCGGCAGAAACAGCGAGGCGACCCGTCGCATCGCAGCCCTCCAGCAACCAGTTATCAGGATCCCCGCCGCGTTGGCGCACCAGTGACACCTGCCAGCGCGAGCGACCGACGCCCGGTACTGGCAGGGGATCGGACGGCGCACAGCCAATCCGCCAGCGCGTCAGCGCGGAAGAAGGTTGGCCCAGCGGATCTTGCGCGGACCGTCGCCAGCGCCGCAGCAGCAGGGCCATGGTGTTGCCCTCCTCGGCCGCCAGCTGCAGGCGGCGCGTGTCGGTCATGCCGATGCGGGTAACCTCGCACACCACGGCGGCAAGCGCGCCATGGCGCAGCGCCTCTTCCATGACGGCAAGGGCATCTTCGTCCTTGCGCGCTTCGACCTGGATCAACCGGGTCGCCGGCACACCGGCGCAGGCAAGGCCGGGCGCGAACAGGTCGGGCTGCGCCATGATCCAGAGAATATCCCCTTCGGACGCTCTGGCTGCGATACCCGCGGTAAACAGGGTTGCGGCGGCATCATCGCCCAGCGTGACGGTTTGGCCGGCAATTTCGTGCAGTGCCGCGCGCGCCAGCCCGCCTGCTGCCAGGCGGTCATCGACGATGGGAATGCCGAACGGCAGGCATGGGACATCGGCCCGCGAAACCGGCGCAATGGCCTGGATCTCGGCGATGAGGGCTTGCAGCCTGTGCGGACGCGGAGCAGTCGACATGACGGATGAGACTCACTTGTTCCCTATATGTTCCTTTAATCCTGTCACGGAGTCAATTGATCGAGATTGCACTGGCGCATGTGCCTGAAGCGGGTCACAAAAATCTGGTCCGCCAAAAAGCGGCCCGCCGTCCTCAACCGCACGGGCATTCTCGCCTTCGTCATCTGAACCGCGCCATCTAACGATAAATCTCCGCTCGATAGCAGCGGCAATGCGCTCGACGATATCGAGGCGCGCGCCGCGGGAACGGGCAGAATTCCGATCCGACAAAGCCCGGCGTACCCAAAACGGTGCCATCGAAAGTGCGATGGAAATATCGACGCGAAGCTGATGCGCGCGCCCCAGCCGCTCACGACCTTCGGGCACGTAGAGGTCATCGGCTAAAGCGTGATCTGGCTCATCTGGTTCCATGATCAAAGCCTAGAACATATCAAGAACGAAATGTGCAAGAGGGGCTACGAGTTATCCACAGATAACTGGTGCGATGCCGTGTCACAGCCCAGCTATTGCGCCAATGCGCATTGACGCTCATAGGCGACGGCCATGGACGACCATATAAAAGCGATCATCGAACGGACGGTCGAACGCGCGCCCCAATGGCTTCGCAATGATCTTGGCGGCAAGGATGCGAATGCCCGCCGCAGCGCTGAAGAGACGCTCGCGGCCATGATCGTCAACGCACTGGACGAAGGGGCGGGAGAAAAGCCGACGGCCTGATTTCTGATAAAGATCCCAAGCCTCATCTCGGTCTCAACCATCAGCTTGAATATCCAGGCCAAGCCTCTAGATTGAAATGGTCACCCTTCCCCCCTTTGGGTGGCACCTCCCTGAACCTTGGCCCCGTCGTTGAGTTTGCTCCGGCGGGGCGTTCTTTCACCAGCGAGATCGAACAGCGCGTCAACCGTCGCATGACAGCTACCCATGCCCCCCCTAACCTCTATGCTGATGCACGGCTCGGCGCCATTCGCGCTCGTCGGGGAGCGGATATGTGATGCGCGGCGGCTCGCTCGTCGTTTCCATCCGGAGCGGCCGGATCTTGCGGCCAAGGCCCTCGGTGCAGTCCTGGCAGTAGATGTGGCGAACGCCGTCGCGAAAATCATCGCTCCAGCCCTTGCGCCGAAATCGCCACCACAGGCCAAGCGGTTCAAAGGTGACACTCTTGTTACAGCAGCAGGTGACCTTGATCGAGTAACGCCATAAAGCGGCCTCGAAGATCGAGGTGGCCGGCCTTTGCTCGTCGCCCCGGCCGATAGCGTCAATCGGGCGCATCGACCTTCGTCCGCATGATGGCTGTAGCCCAGGCGATTGCGCCCAACATAAACGGGCCATCGTCGCGACGCCCTGCGCGGATCTCCTCTATGAAAGAGCGATTACCAAGCCCGCGCGCTTCAAGCGCCGTAGCGACAGCATCTCGAATTTCAGCGAGTTTTAGACCGTTCAACCCGCAAGTTTGCCCTTCGAAATCATGTTCGATGAGCCGCTGATTAGTCATGAATTTGATCCTTCCGATTCGACCTACAGTAGAACATAATAGGAACAATATGGAGTCTCGCCCTTCGCCTTGTTCTCTTCACGTTCTATTTTCATCGATCCGAGCAGCAGAGTCGCAGCGAGCGCAGAACGGAGAAAAGCGATGCTGGAGCGCAAAAAGCTAAGCCTGAAACACGAACCCAGACCTGTTGAGCTAGCCACAAGCGGGCCGGACCGATTGGAGACGGAGCACCATCAAGATGTCCCGCGCTATCACCCCGCGCATGATCCGCAGTTCGTCAGTGACGACGAGATCCCCTGGTGAGCTGAATCCCATGTCTCGTCTTCACTGCATGGCGGCTGGCTTGTCGGAGGTCGCCCACTATTTCGGCGCTGAAATGCCGGCGCCGGTCGAGTTGCCGTCCGAGACGACAGAGGGCGCTTGTGGCCTGGTGGTCTTCGAGACCAAAGGACGGCGCATCATACGCAGCGTGAGCTGGGGCTTTCCCCGATTGACCCGAGAGATGCGCGAGCGGGGTGAAGAGCCAGGGATCATCGGGTTGGTAGCAGATCTCACCAATCCGATGTGGGATCAGATGGCGCTTGATCCGCGTTATCGATGCCTGATCGTCATGACCCATTTTGCAAACCCTGACGGTGTGCCCGGCGCGCGAACACGCACCTGGTTTTCGCTCAACCATATGCCGCTGATGGCTTGGGCCGGTTTCTGTCGGAACATCCCCGACCAAGGGCCGCGTTTTGCCGGCATGACGATGGACGCCAACGCTACGGTCGCGCCGACCAATGATCGCATGCCCGTCCTGCTCGATCCGCACGACTATGCGCGCTGGCTGCACGGCGCGATCGAGGAGGTGATCGGCTTTCAGTTTCGTGCCCCCTTCTCTGCCGAGCGGTTCAAGGTCGAGAGGACAGAGGATCTATGGAATAGCGGCAAGCGGCCCCCGTCCGCCGACAAACAGCTGGCGCTGCTCTGATGTCGGCCAACGGGCAGATCGATCTTTTTGTGCCGCCTCTCTTGCCGGGTCTTCGCTATGGACCTGATCTGGTGAGCGCTGGGGAAGAGGTGAGGCTTATTGACCGCATCTATCGCGCGCCACTCACGCCCTTTCGCTTTCAGCAGTGGACCGGCAAGCGGCTTACCTGCAGCTATGGCTGGAGCTATGATTTCGAACATGGCGGTTCGGACCGACCGATCCCCTGCCCGACTGGCTGGTTCCGCTACGCGACCGCGCCGCGCGCTTCGCGGGTCTTGGCGCGGACAGTCTCGCCCAGGCATTGCTCATCCGCTACGATCCCGGCGCCGGCATTGGCTGGCACAAGGATCGGCCGGTATTCGAGCATGTCGTGGGCATCTCGCTGGGGGCACAAACATCCATGCGTTTCCGTCGACGAACAGCGGGGGGATTTGACAGACGCGCAGTCCCGCTTGCCCCGCGATCCATCTATGTGATGAGCGAGGAGGCAAGAAACGACTGGGAGCACAGCATCGCCGGGATGGAGGAGCCGCGCTGGTCCATCACCTTTCGCAGCCTGAAACCAGACCTCCAAGGGCAAGCTGTCCCGCCGAGCAATGGCTGAACGCCCCTTTTACCCTGTGACCCCCGATGGCCGATATTTCGTGGTTCGCGGGCGCCTTTGGCGCATGAGCAACCCGGCGCTGTCCGAGGCAAAGCGCGAAGCGCTGGTGCAGGAGCTGATGGATGCGCGCAGAGCTGTAGCCCGCGCGAAGAGAGAGGCGGATAAGCAGGCTGAAGTGGCGGCGCGCAAAGCGGTCGATCAGGCCAAGCAAGCCTTGGGCGAGCGCGGTCCAGTCTGGTGGGATGACGGGGCGCCGGATTACAATCGCCACATGGCGCGCAATACGCCTTATGGCCCCTGGTTCGACGCTCTGTCCGGCAAAGCCGATCCAGCTTGATCGTTGCGTGGGGCGCAATCAGGTTGCGCGCCTTCGCATTTGTCTGGCGCCGTGGCTGGTGCGAAAGGGGTTTTGCCTTTCAGGCATCCTCTCCTAAAAACTCATTGGGCTGGTCGTCACACGATCAGCCTTCTTTTTTGCCGATTGTCATTTTTGCGCGCGGTCAAAGGCCTGCCTGCCGCTCAGGATTGAGCAGTTCGGCCACAGCGTCGTAGCTGTCGACGATCTCTAGCTCCCGGCCATCTGCGAAATGGATGCGCGTACCGACTTCGCATGGCTCGAAATAATCAAGCTGGTCAAGGTTGGTCGTGACTGGCCTACCGTCCGGCAAGGTGAACTCAGCGATCATGGCCGCCCCGCCTCACTGATATCCGCCTTCATCCTCGCGCTTTTCGGCAGCGTCCTTCTGCGCTTCCTCAAGCTCGTCCTGCTTGTCATCCGACCGGCTGTCTTCGGAGTTTTCCTTGGGATCCGGGACCATCACGCTCTCCTATGCTGGACGATAAGGAAGCGATCCCATTGCCGCTTGGTTCCGAAACCAGGGTCCAGAACCTTGGCTATCGCGACCATCGCGCGGGTTCGAGTGCCACGTCGACGGGGGTCTTCAAGGCCATCCAGCCGCTCGCCAGCACATCATTGCTCTCTTTGGCATGCCGCCCTTCAGCCAGGGACAATGGCTCCCGTGTCCGCGATCGGCATGCCCATCTATCTCGACGATCAGCACCTGGACTCCCTTTTCATCGTCGGCGATCCCGACGATCTTTCCTGCCCTCGACTGCGGGAGCGGCGTCTCCTCATCGGTGCCGTGGCGCAGCGTCACATGGTCGGCGACGATCTGGGCATGCAGGGCTGGAAGCGTGCCAGCAAATCCTGTCGGTCGTTGGCGGCAAGCTTTAAGCCGGTGATCATGTTGCTCATGCTGCTCATGATGCGCCTTTCCGCCTGCGCTTTGAGGCTGATAGCTCTATCCAGACCGGCGCATGATCGCTGGTCTTTTCCCAGCCCCGCGGCGCAGTATCGACCTCGGCCGCGCGCAGCATGGCTTTGGCTGCATCATTGAGCAGCAAATGGTCGATCCTGAGCCCCGCGTTGCGTTCAAAGGCGAAACGCAGATATTTCCAGAAGGTATAGATGGTCTCATTAGGATGCATATGGCGCAGGGCATCGGTCCAGCCCTGGTCGAGCAGCCGCTGGTAGGCGGCTCGTACTTCCGGCGCGAACAGCGCATCGTCAAGCCAGCGTTCCGGCGCATAGACGTCCATTTCGGTCGGCATGACATTATAATCGCCAGCGATCACCACGGGCGCTTCCAGATCGATGAGGCCGGCAAGATGCGCGTGCAGTCGTTCAAACCAGCGCAGCTTATAGTCGAATTTGGGACCCGGGCGTGGATTGCCGTTGGGAAGATAGAGGCCGGCGATGAGGATGCCGTTCACCGCCGCCTCGATATAGCGGCTCTGCTCATCGGCAAGGTCTCCGGGCAGTCCCCGCTGGGTTTCGTGGATCTCGCCAACGCGGCTCAGGATGGCGACCCCGTTCCATCGGCTTTGGCCTTGCCAGATGGCGTCATAGCCCGCGTCCCGGATCGCCTTTTCCGGGAATTTCTCTTGCGGCGCCTTGAGTTCCTGGAGGCAGACGATGTCGGGTTCCGCGTCATAGAGCCAGCGCAGCAGCACCGGCAACCTTCCATTCACCCCATTCACATTATAGGTGGCGATCTTCATAGGTCGGGCAACGACTGATCGGCCAGGCCCCAGCCAGACAGAGCCTTTGTAGCCGCCCGCTTCGCCAGCGCTTTGCCGTCGGCAATGGTGAAGTGAGAGGGCTTGTCGATCGTCTCCATCTCCTTCCAGCTGAGCGGCGCCGCGACCGGGGCGCCGGGACGGGCGCGGGCGCTATAGGGCATGACCGCCGTCGCGCCGCGCTGGTTACGCAGATAGTCGACGAAGATGCGGCCCTTGCGCTGGGCCTTGGGGAGCGCTGCGGTGAAATGGTCCGGATCATTTTGCGCCACGGCTTTCGCCAGACGATGGGCGAAATCCTTGATCTCGCCCCAGTCGGCCTGCGGCGTCAGCGGCACTATCACATGCACGCCCGTGCCGCCCGTCAGCATCGGAAAGGTCGCAAGGTCGATCGAGGCCAATATGTCGCGAAACTGGAAGGCTGCCGATCGCACGGCTTCGAAGTCCAGCCCCTCATCGGGATCAAGGTCGAAGACCAGGCGGTCGGCCTTCTCGACATCTTCGATCCGCGCGCCCCAGCCATGAAATTCGATCGTGCCCATCTGGACGCAGGTGAGAAGGCCTTCGGGCGTATCTATGTAAAGATAGGCTTCCTCATGGCCGTCCTTCTCCGTGATACCGATGTGTTGCACCGCATCGCCAAAGGAGCCGACGTCATGCTTCTGGAAAAAGCATTTCTTCGCCCGCCCCTGCGGACAGCGCACAAGGCTGATCGGCCGCGACCCAGCCCAGGGGAGCATCAGGGGCGCGACCTGCGCATAATAGTCTGCAAGCGCGCCCTTGGTGATGCTGCTTTCGGGAAAGATGATGCGCTCCCGGTTGCTGATCGCGACCGGGGATGAGATTTGCGCCGCCGGCTTTTCGACGACCACCGCCTCAGGCTTCTTGTCTTCGCGTAGGCCAAGGTAACTTGGATGCCGCAGCGTTCCTTCATTGGTCATTTCGGTGAATGCAATCTCGGCGACCAATCTGGGCTTGAGCCAAGGCGCGCCGCGCATCTCGGCGCGGGGCGCGTCGACGCTCGGCCTATTTGTCTCGATCGGCTTCATGATCTCCATGAGCCGGAACTGCTCTGCCGTATTGAAACCCGTGCCGACCTTGCCGGCATAGCGCAGCGCGCCGTCTTCGTTGACGCCCAGGATCAGGGAACGAAAGGTGCGGCTCTTCTCCGAGGGCGTCCAGCCGGCCACCACGAATTCCTGGCGCTGGATGCACTTGGTCTTGACCCAGCTTCCGGTGCGTGCGCCGACATACGCCCCGTCCGCGAGCTTGGAGATCACGCCCTCCAGGCCGGCCGCGCAGAATTCTTTGAGCAGCTTCTCGCCGCCCCCGACGATATGGTCCGAATAGCGGAGCGCTGAACTGCGGCTTGGCAGAATGGCCTTGAACTTCTTTTTCCTTTCGACCAGCGGCAGCGAGGTCAGATCCTCGCCGTCGAGTTCGAGCAGATCGAAAGCGATATAGCCGATCGTCTCGGGCGCGGCCTTGAGGGCGGATTGCAGCGCCTGGAAGCGAGAGCGCCCCCGATCGCCGAGCACGACCGCCTCTCCGTCAATCAACGCGGACTTGACCTTGAGCTTTGTTGCGGCGGCAAGAACGGCTGGAAAGCGATCTGACCAATCAAGGCCCGAGCGGGTGAAGGCGCGCGCTCCGCCGCCGCCGACTGCGACCAGCATGCGATAACCGTCATATTTCATCTCGTGCAGCCAGCGCTTTCCGGAAGGCACGACATCGACCAGCTTGGCAAGCTGTGGCGGCCGGAACGCCGGCGCCTGCGTGCTCGTCGTCTTGTCAGCTTTGCGTGCAGTCCGGCTCGCCATCGATCCTGTCCTCCTGGCTCAGGATACTAATCGCCGCTCGTCAGACTCGTTCCGCCGCAACGATCAGATCGCAGTCCCCGCAGCATAGCGCGCGGTTGCAACGTGATGTGGTGCGATGCGTTGGAGCTGCATCAACACAGGAGCAGGGCATGGCTGACGATAAAAATGCAAAAGGCCCGCAGGATCGCTCGCGCGTCGCGATGGGCGAAGATTATGAGGTGCGATATTGGACAAATCGCTTCGGCGTAAACCGGGACCAATTGCAGGATGCCATCGATGCCGTGGGCAATGATGTGGATGCGATAGCAGCCTATCTCAACAAATAGGGCACCTACTTGTTCTTGGTGCCGATACTGATAGCTTTCTTAGTATGTGCAATCTGTACGCGGTCCGAAAATCAGCAGCCGAGGTCGCCGCGCATTTTCGCGTGACGCTGCCAGCCGCCCAGTTCAACGCGCCCGAGGAAGTCTATCCTGGCTATCCCGGCATGGTCGTGCGGGAAGCCGAGGGCAGCCGCCTCCTCCAGTCGATGGCATGGGGATGGCCATTGAGGCTCAAGGGCATGAAGCCGGAATCCAAGCCCAAGCCTGTCAATAATATCGCGGACCTGCGCAAACCCATGTGGGTCGGCTTTGCGCGCAAGCCCAAGTGGCGCTGCCTTATCCCCCTCACCCGCTTTGCCGAGGCCGAGGGCGTGAAGGGCAGCAAGACACGCACCTGGTTCTCGTTGCACGACCGCCCTATCTTTGCTTGGGCGGGGCTCTGGCGCGACAGCGCGGAATGGGGACCGGTCTATTCCGGCGTCATGACCGATTGCAATGAGGCCATCCGTCCGGTCCATGACCGCATGCCCGTACTGCTGCATGAAGATGAATATGAGCAGTGGCTGCATGGTGATTTTGAAGAGATTGTCGGCTTTCAGGAGCGTTGTTTCCCGGACGAGCTGATCGCGATGGAGCGCACCGCAGAACCCTGGAACAAGCCTCGGGGCTCGGCCGCGGCGGACGACATCTTGCTATGACCTTCGAGCAGGAGAGATGGGCCGAGGCCCTCGCGATCGAGCGCCGCTTTGGGGAAAGCGCCAGCCAACATATGTCTGATCGGGTGACGGCGCTCGCGCTCGCAGAAGATTGGGTGGGGGTCGGTCGGTGGTTCGCGATCATCGATCGGTTCGATAAGCTCCAGGATCGCACGACGAATTTGATCCAATGAGCAGTTGGGCGGGTCGGCAAAAAAGTCAGGGAGAGAATATGGCAAGCGCCCAATCGATCGATGAATTGCTGGAGCAGCCCGTCTTCATTGACATGGTCAAAGCGATTTATGACGCGATTTCGATCCCGCAGCTCAGCCGTGCAGAAGAGCTGGATGTTGATTGCTACTGAGATGCGACCCGGGGTTTCCATTGAGAAATGGCTCTGAATCACTTTTGCTGCTGGTGATGGTCATCCGCCGACCATGCGAGCGCGCAGCAGGTCCAGCTTCGCTCGACCATACATCTGTCGTTTATCAGCTTGAGGCGAGTGATTTGGCCCTCGGTCTGCCCATTTGACCACGGTGAAATGATCGCGTTGCGTACCGCAGTCAGGTCCTTTTCTACACCGTTGACAAAGGAAGCGACAAGGCTGTCCTTGGCCAGCTCGATCCACCCATCAAGTTTCGCGGCTGACTTTGATCTGATCATCGATTGGAAGTCGCCGATTGCTTTGCGTGCCGTCACCAACTCAGGGACACAGTTCTGGATGACGGCAACGAGGATGGCATCTGATTTGCCCAATCCATCCTGAGCGGAGGTCATCAGGCGAGCCAGAACCCGCGCCGAGGGTGTGCGCATAAGGCCGCTTTGGCCGGCCTTTTCAGCGAGGCGGCGCCGTTGAGCCCATTGCGAGACGATCCCTCGCTGTCCAGCAAAACCTTCTGCACGCATCTCACGCCAGAGCGCCAAGGCGTTGCGGGATCCGGTATCCCAGCGCTCGTTCAGCCACGGCAACCAACTGTCCAGCGCGCTTGGCCGAGTACGAAAGACGTCTAGGCGCTGTCCGCGTAGGACGTCCCGAACGAGTTTGCGGCTGTGACCAGTCTGCCGGACAATCTGCCGGATGGAAGTGCCGCTTTTGGCCAGTTCCTGGATTGCCTCATTGGTTTCCTGACGACGAAGGTAACCTTCGTACTGCAGCTTCTCAGCATAGGTGAGAAGCTTGGGGTCGACGACATTGCTGCCGACCGCTTGCCTGATCTGCCGCATGGATTTGCTGACGGCGTCGAGAAAGGCTCGGCTCGAATTTTCCATGAGATGCCAACGATCGGCAACCTGCTCGGCATGAGGGAGCCCTCGTGCGATCGCCTCACCATAACCGCCGCCGCGGTCTCGAGCGACGATGGATATGGACGGGCGTTTGGCAAGCCAGGCCCGTGACGTTTCCAGCGCTCGATCAGGCAGAAGGGTGACCGGCTTGCGGCGCTCCAGATCGCAAACAATCGTTCCGTAAGGCTGGCCTCGGCGGAAGGCAAAATCATCAATACCGACAACATGGAGGTCGTCACATCGATCAACAGCGTGCCGCCGCACCACCCGCAGCAAAGTGTCCTTGCTCACCGGCACCATTAGACGGTTGGCAAATGCGGCCCCAGGTCTCCCGCCCAATGCGAGGCCCAGATGGTGGACAATTGCCTCAAGACGTTGAGTACGCCGGCCATATCGCGCCAGGACACCTACATCGAACCGTTCGCAGAAGATGCGCCGACCGCACACGACCGCGTCACACCAGAAGCGGCGCGCCTGGATCGTTAGAACGACACGGCGGCCCGCCAACGGTAAATCCGAAGGTCTCCGCACATACCGGCTCTGAACTCGCTGGCTTGGGCGGCCACAATCCGGACAAACGCCTGAAAGGCAGCGAGAACGCAGTTGAATATGGAAATCATCTCCGACACCCTGCAGCGACACCACCGCAATGCCTTCAGGGGCAAGACGCGCTCGTTGAAATCGCCCGTTCATGACAGATCCTCCCAGTAAAGCGGGGGAAGGATACCATCACCAGCAGCAAAAGTGATTCAGAGCCAATTCTCAGTGGAAACTTATAGCGCCCCCGGGTCACATCTCAGTGGCAATCAACACACGACCCGTTTCTACCGCGCACAGGCGGGCTAAACCCGCGACTTCCTAAGAAACAGCCGTATCAGGTTCCGCAGGCATCTCATGCAGGATGAAGCCGAAGGCCTTGGCGCGGCGCTGCAGATTTCCGATCACCCGGCTGCGATAGCGCTCCTCATATTGTGAAGCACCA
>NZ_NOIW01000038.1:0-47298 GCF_002708645.1 Sphingobium sp. IP1 | reverse complement strand
CATCCGTGTCGAGGCCCAGGCGACCGACTTTTCTGCCCAGGAATGGCAGATTGTCGACCTTGCCCGCACCGACGGCTTGCGCTCGCTGCGCGGTCCCGGCCGCTTCGCTCGCCTGCGCAAGTGGATCTGGGGCGAGGAACATAGCCCAACCCTGGCCAGCGAACGGCTGGAAGCGCTCCGCCGCCTGGCCGTCGAGGCCTGGCACAAGGGCTATGCCGTGTCGCTGTCCGCCCTCGCCGCCTTCCGTGCGGCCGGCTTTTCCACCGCGCAGCTCGAATTGCTGCTCGCCACCATCAGCGCGGGCCGCACCGCCCGCGTCCCCCGGAGCTAATCCATGAACCAGTTCACCAAGATCACAGCCGACGGCACCGCGTCGGACGTTCACGCGCCACCGGGCAACCGCTGGTCGCGCAAGCATGGCGGCATCGCCGCCGTCGCGCTCATCGCCCTGTTCGGCATCGGCTGGAAGCTGGTCGACCGCCCGTCGGCCCAAGCCGCAGCCGCGCCGCTGGCGGCGGTCGGCGTATCCGCGCCGCTCGCCCGCAGCGTGACGCAGTGGGATGATTATGTCGGCCGCTTCGCCCCCAGCCAGACGGTCGAGATCCGCCCCCGCGTATCGGGCGCGGTGACCGCCATCCACTTCCGCGATGGCGATTTTGTCCGTCAGGGACAGTTGCTCTTCACCATCGACCAGCGCCCCTTCCAGGCCGCTCTGGCCGAAGCGCGCGCCAGCGTCGCCTCCGCCCGCAGCGCGCTGCTGCTGGCCCAGAATGACTATGGTCGCGTCCAGCGGCTGACCGGCGACGAAGCCGTTTCGGCCAGCGAGGTGGACTCGCTCCGCTCGCGTCTGCAGGCGGCGCAGGCCGCATTGGCCGGCGCGCAGGCCCGCGAACGCAGCCGGGCGCTGGACGTCGAATTCACCCAGGTCCGCGCGCCGATTTCCGGCCGCGTGTCGGATCGCCGCGTCGACATCGGCAATCTGGTATCGGGCGGAGAAGGCAGCACCGCATCGCTGCTGACCACGGTCAACAAACTCGACCCCATCTACTTCAACTTCGATGCGTCGGAAGCGCTCTACCTCAAGTCGCAGCGCGACAAGGAGAATGGCGGCGCGGTCGAGGTGCGGTTGCAGGATGAGGCGGACTATAACCACAAGGGCCGACTGGACTTCACCGACAATGGGCTCGATCCCCGGTCGGGCACGATCCGCATCCGCGCAGTCTTCGACAATCCGGGCAATTTCCTGACCCCCGGCCTGTTCGGCAATATGCGCCTGGCCAATGGCGGCAAGGCCAATGCCCTGCTGGTCCCCGACGAGGCGATCCAGTCCGACCAGGCGCGCAAGACCGTGCTGGTGGTGGACAAGGATGACAGCGTCGCGGTGAAGCCGGTCGAGCTTGGCCCAATCGTTGACGGGCTGCGCATCATCCGCAGCGGCCTCGATCCCAAGGACCGGGTGGTCGTGACCAATATCCAGGCAGCGATGCCCGGTGCCAAGGTTGCGGTGAAGCCGGCCCGGATCACCCCGACCCCGGCGCCCGTCACCCCGGTCGACAGCGCCGCCCCGGTCGCTGCCCAGGCCACCTTCGCCCGGTAAGCACTGACCCCACCCTTCACACGGGTGGGGCCAATCAAACGAAATCCCAAGCCCGTGATCCGGCCCGGCCGGATCGCGCGGTATCCCTTTCGCTCGTTCGCAAAGGATGATCCGATGCGTTTCTCCCGTTTCTTCATCGACCGGCCGATCTTCGCCGCCGTCATCGCGGTGGTCATCACCGTGGTCGGTGCGCTCGCCTTTATCGGCCTGCCGGTGTCCCAATATCCCGACATCGTGCCCCCCACGGTCACGGTTTCCGCCCAATATCCCGGCGCATCGGCCGAAACGGTCGCGTCGACCGTGGCTGCGCCGATCGAACAGGAAATCAACGGCGTCGACGACATGCTCTATCAGAGCAGCCAGTCGACCGGCGACGGCAAGGTCGTCATCACCGTCACCTTCAAGATCGGCACCGACCTGGATGCCGCGCAGGTGCTGGTGCAGAACCGCGTCGCGGTCGCCATCCCCCGCCTGCCCGAAGAGGTGCAGCGACTGGGCGTCGTGACCCGCAAGACCACGCCCGAATTCCTGATGGTCGTGAATTTGCAGTCGCCCGACGGCACCTACGACCGCGACTATATTTCCAACTATGCCCTGACCCAGGTGCGCGACAGACTGGCTCGTCTGGATGGCGTGGGCGACGTGCAGCTGTTCGGTTCGCGCGACTATGCGATGCGCATCTGGATCGATCCCGATCGCGCTGCCGCGCTGGACCTGACCGCAGGCGAGATCGTCTCGGCGCTCCGCGCACAGAATGTCCAGGTGTCGGCCGGCTCGATTGGCCAGCCCCCCTATGACCGGGGCGAGGCCTTCCAGCTTGGTGTCGAGATGCAGGGCCGCCTGACCACGCCCGATCAGTTTTCCGACATCGTCATCCGGTCCGACGCCGATGGCCATCAGGTGCGCGTGCGCGATGTCGCCCGCGTCGAGCTGGGCGCGCAGGATTATGGCACCAACACCTATCTCAGCAACAAGCCGACGGTCGTCATCGCGACGATGCAGCGCCCCGGCTCCAATGCGCTCGACGCGGCGGAGAAGGTCAAGGCGGAGATGGAGCAACTGTCCAAGCGCTTCCCCAAGGGCCTGGAATATAGCATCATCTACAACCCCACCGAATTCATCAGCCAGTCGATCGACGCCGTCTATCACACGCTGTTCGAAGCGGTGATCCTGGTCGTCATCGTCATCCTCATCTTCCTGCAGAACTGGCGCGCGGCGGTGATCCCGATCATCGCGATCCCGGTCTCGCTGATCGGCACGGCAACGATGCTGGCGGCGGTCGGATACTCACTCAACAACCTGTCGCTGTTCGGCCTGGTGCTGGCGATCGGCATCGTTGTCGACGACGCGATCGTCGTGGTCGAGAATGTCGAACGCAATATCGAGAATGGCATGAGCCCGCTGCAGGCAGCCCGCGTGTCGATGGACGAAGTGTCGACCGCGCTGATCGCGATCGTGCTGGTGCTGTGCGCCGTGTTCGTGCCGACTTTGTTCATCACCGGCATTTCCGGCGCCTTCTACCAGCAGTTCGCGGTCACCATCTCGACCGCAACGGTCATCTCGCTGATCCTTTCGCTCACCCTGTCGCCGGCTGCTGCCGCCCTGCTGCTGAAGCCCAAACATGGTGCCCATGACCTCGACAATGCGCCGCGCTGGCGCCAGGTTGCGGCCAGGGCGGCGGATCGCTTCAACCAGGGCTTCGACCGGATGAGCGCGGGCTATGCGCGCCTCACCCGCTTCCTCGTCGCCCGGCCCAAGAAGATGCTGCTGACCTATGCCGGCCTGATCGCTGCCACCATCGCCCTGTTCTGGGTGACACCCGGCGGCTTCATCCCGGCGCAGGACCAGGGTTATTTCCTGGCCGTCGTCCAGCTGCCTTCGGGCGCGTCGCTGGAGCGCACCGACAAGGTGACGCGCGAGGTCGCAGCGAAGATCCTGCCGATCAAGGGCCTGCGCGGCGCGGTGATGTTCGCCGGCTTCCACGGCCCGTCGCAGACGCAGGCGCCCAACAGCGCGGCGATCTACTTCCCGTTCAAGAGCTTTGCCGAACGCAAGGCCGAAGGCGCCACCTATGCCGGGATCATGGATCAGGCGAACAAGGCGGTTGCGGGCTATGACAAGGCGCGCATCCTGCTGGTGCCGCCGCCGCTGATCCAGGGCATCGGCTCGGCCGGTGGCTATCGCCTGATGCTGGAGGACCGGGAGGATCGCGGCTATGCGGAACTCAACAAGGTCGCCGGCGAACTGATCGGCAAGGCCAATCAGAGCCCCAGCCTGGCGCAGGTCTATACATTGTTCGACGTCGGCACCCCGCGCATCTTCGCGGATGTCGATCGCCGCAAGGCCGACCTGCTGGGCGTGCCGCCCGAGCGCGTGTTCGAAGCGATGCAGGTCTATCTCGGCTCTGCCTTCGTCAACGACTTCAACCTGCTCGGCCGCACCTATCGCGTGACCGCCCAGGCCGACGCCGAACATCGCGGCACGGTGGCCGACATCGCCAACTTGAAGACCCGGTCGAACAGCGGCCAGATGGTGCCGATCGGTTCGGTCTCCACCTTCCGCGACAAGACCGGTCCCTATCGCGTGGTCCGCTACAACCTGCTGCCCGCGGTGGAAATCGATGGCGACACGGCGCCGGGCTATTCGTCGGGCCAGTCGCTGAGCACGATGGAGAAGCTCGCCGACGCTGCGCCTGCCGGCTATGCCAGCGAATGGACCGGCGTTGCCTATCAGCAGAAGATTGCCGGCAATACCGCAGGCATCGTCTTCGGTATGGCGGTCTTCTTCGTCTTCCTGGTGCTGGCGGCGCAATATGAAAGCCTGACCTTGCCGCTGTCGATCATCCTGATCGTGCCGATGTGCCTGTTCGCGGCCATGCTGGGCGTGAACCTGCGCGGGATGGACAATAATATCCTGACGCAGATCGGTCTGGTCGTGCTGATCGCGCTCGCGGCGAAGAACGCCATCCTCGTGGTCGAATTCGCCAAGCAGGCGGAAGAGGAACAGGGGCTGAGCCCGGTCGAGGCCGCGGTTCAGGCGGCGCAAACCCGTCTGCGCCCGATCCTGATGACCAGCTTCGCCTTCATCCTGGGGGCTGTGCCGCTGGTGATCGCCAGCGGGGCCGGTGCGGAACTGCGCCAGGCGCTAGGCACGGCAGTCTTCTTCGGCATGACCGGCGTGACGGCCTTCGGCCTGCTCTTCACCCCCACCTTCTATGTCGTGTGCCGCGCGCTGGGCGATCGTTTCGCCCGTCGCCGGCGCCCGGAGGCTGACGATGCTGCGGCATTGCAGCCGGCCGAATGAGGACAAAAGCCATGACAAGGAACCTGATTGCCCTGTTGCTCGGCGCCAGTGCGCTAACGGCCTGCGCCGCCGGGCCGGATTACAAGGCACCCGCCACCCCGACGACAGCCGCCGCCCCCTTCATCGGGGCGGCGAACCCGGCGGTCGCCCAGAGCGCCGCCGACGATCATTGGTGGCGGCTCTATAACGACCCGCTGCTCGACGGGCTGGTCGGCGATGCGCTGAAGGCCAATACCGACATCCGCGTCGCCGTCGCCCGGCTGGAACGCGCCCGCGCCCAGTTGCGTGGCGCCCGCTCCGACCGGTTGCCCAGCACCAATATCAGCGGCTCCCCGACCTATGGCCGGGTGTCGCAGGCCCAGACCTTGCCCGGCATGGACCGGGAAAACTGGACCGTCGATATGGGGCTGGACGTCGCCTATGAGGTCGACCTGTTCGGCCGGGTGAAGCGCAGCATAGAGGCCGCGCGCGGCGATGTCGGTGCGGCCCAGGCCGACGCCGACGCGGTCCGCGTCGCGGTGGTCGCCGACACGGTGCGCGCCTATGTCGACGCCACCGCATCGGCACAGCGCCTCGCCGTCGCGAAGGAAACGGTCGACCTGCTCGACAAGTCGATCCGCATCACCGGCGCCCGCTTCGATGCTGGCCGGTCCGACCGGCTGGACGTGATCCGGGTGACGACCCTGCGCGAACAGCAGCAGGCGCTGATCCCCAATCTGGTCGCGGATCGCAATGCCGCCCTGTTCCGGCTGGCGACGCTGACCGGGCGCACGCCGCAGGAGCTGCCCGCGTCCGTCCAGAATGCGACCGTGACACCGAATGTGACACAGCCGATCCCGGTCGGCGACGGCCAGGCACTGCTCGCCCGGCGGCCGGACGTGCGCGCGGCCGAACGGCGGCTGGCGGCCGACACCGCCCGTGTCGGTGTCGCGACGGCGGATCTCTATCCGCGCATCACCCTGGGCGGATCGATCGGCACGACGGCGGTCGGCGGCGGCAATCTGTTCGGCGCCGGGCCGCTCAACTTCCTGCTGGGGCCGTTGATCAGCTGGGCCTTCCCCAATCAGGAAGCCAATCGGGCGAAGATCGCAGCGGCCAAGGCGGATGGCGACGCATCGCTCGCCGCCTTTGACGGCACGGTGCTGCAGGCGCTCTCGGAAACCGAGACGGCACTGTCCAGCTATGCCAATGCGCTGGAGCGGCGGGCGACGCTGCAATCGGCGCGGGACGAGGCGGCTCGGGCTGCGCGGATCAGCCTGGCACGCCAGCGCGAGGGGCAGATCGACTTCCTGACCGTGCTGGATGCGCTGCGCACCCAGGCCTCGGCGGACGCGGACCTGGCGACCGCCAACCGCGCCGTCGCCTTTGCCCAGGTGGACCTGTTCCGCGCTTTGGGCGGCGGCTGGACCACGACCTGATACAGAAAGGGCGGCGTTTCAAAACGCCGCCCTTTTTTTGTCAGACGATGAAATTGCCCTGATGGGCGAATGTCTCGATCTCATGCCGGCCGCTCGGCGCCTCGCGCGCCTGCAGCGCTTCGGGCAGGACCGCCTTGTCGCCCTGACGCCCGATCGCGATCGCCGCCTCGATCCGGAAACGATCCGGCACCGCCAGTTCGGCGCGCGCCTTGTCGAAATCGACGCCGGTCATGGCATGGGTATGATAGCCAAGTCGCGTCGCCTGCAGCGCCAGCGTCGCCCAGGCGGCGCCCGCATCGAAGCTGTGGCTGTGCGAAGGCTTGTAGTCTTCCGATCCCGGCGCGGCCATCAGCGTGTCGGAAATGACGAAGACCAGCGCCCCGGCATGCTGCACCCAGCCCTGGTTGAAGGGGAAGAGCAGGTCGAGGAAGCGCGCCCAGTCGGCGCTGTCGCGATGGGCATAGAGGAAGCGCCAGGGCTGGTAGTTGAAGGCCGAAGGCGCCCAGCGGGCGGCGTCGAACAGCGTATCGATATCGGCCTGGGGGATGGCGGAACCGTCAAAGGCGCGGGGCGACCAGCGCTCCAGGATCAGCGGATCGACGGGACGGGTAACTTCGCGCGGGCTGGTGGCCATCTGGATCTCCTTAAAGGCGATGGCGCGATCGGCGCGCCATGCTGTTGGAAATCTATCTAGCGGATGTTCCGCCGCTGCGAAGAGGCGTTTGGCTTTCGCCTTGGAAACACAGGGTTTCCTTCGATCAGGCGCAGGCATCCTGTGGCTGGCGTTCGCGATCGGCACGCGACACCGGCGCGCCACGGTCATCGGCATCGCGCTCGAACAGCACGACGGCAGGCTCCCTGAAAAGGGCCTGCGCCAGCCGATCGCGCAGGCGCGTCAACGGTCCGTCCTGATCCTGATAGGCCATAATGCGTCCTCTCTGCCGACTCGGGCGGCTTATCTACCGATGGTATAGAGAATCGTCCCCCAAGCAATGCTGGCCGTCGCGGTAGAAAAGCTATCCGTCTTGGAGTCTGTTTGGAAATGCGCCTCCGGCGCATCCGCACCGGCCCGCTGAAAAATCATACGCAAATACTATGCAGCCGCCTCGCCCCGCGTCTCGCATTCAAACGGAAGAGGGGCCTAATCGGGCGCTCGCTAACGACCCTGTCCGCCTCCCGCGGCGGGCGTGATGCGGGAGTTACCCCCAATGCAGGATCTCTTGTGGATCGGCATCATCCTGGCGCTCACGGCGGCTAGCCTTGGCTATGTCCGGCTGTGCGGCGACGCCTGAAGGAGGGATGCCATGACCATCGACCTCTGGCTCGCGGCGATCACCGCCGCCGGGCTTCTCGTCTATCTCGTCGCCGTGCTCGCACGGCCTGAACGCTTTTAAGGGGGGCCGCACATGACCTTCCAGGGATGGCTGCTGATCGCGGCCTTTGTCGGCATCTTGCTGGCGCTCACCAAGCCGATGGGCCTGTGGCTGTTCGCCCTTTATGAGGGCCGCCGCACCCCGCTTCATGCCGTGTTCGGTCCGATCGAACGGGGCTTCTACACATTGTCGGGGATCGATCCCGACGCCGAGCAGAGCTGGCGCCGCTACGCGGTTCACATGCTGCTCTTCAACGTCGCGCTACTGCTCTTCACCTATGCGGTGCTGCGTCTGCAGGGGCTGCTGCCGCTCAATCCTCAGGGCTTTGCCGGCACCAGCAGCGACCTCGCCTTCAACACGGCGGTCAGCTTCACCACCAACACCAACTGGCAAAGCTATTCGGGCGAGTCGACCATGTCGAACCTGGCCCAAATGCTGGGCCTCACCATCCACAATTTCCTGTCGGCCGCCACCGGCATTGCCCTCGCCTTCGCCCTGTTCCGCGGCTTTGCCCGGCGCAGCGCGGCGACGATCGGCAATTTCTGGGCCGACGTCACCCGCGTGACCCTCTATCTGCTGCTGCCGATCTGCATCGTCTATGCCCTGTTCCTGATCGCGAGCGGCGTGCCGCAGACGCTTAGCCAGTCGGTCGACGTGACCACGCTGGAAGGCGTGAAGCAGACCCTGGCGCTCGGCCCCGTCGCCAGCCAGGAAGCGATCAAGATGCTGGGCACCAATGGCGGCGGCTTCTTCAACGCCAACAGCGCCCATCCCTTCGAGAATCCGACCGCGCTCACCAATCTGGTGCAGATGCTGTCGATCTTCGTGATCGGCTTTGGCCTGACCTGGACCTTCGGCAAGGCCGTTGGCAATCCGCGCCAGGGTTGGGCCATCCTCGCCGCCATGCTGGTGATCTTCCTCGCCGGCGTCACCGTCACCTATTGGCAGGAAGCGGCCGGCAATCCGGTGCTCCACAATCTGGGCGTCGCCGGTGGTAATATGGAGGGCAAGGAAGTCCGCTTCGGCATGGCTGCCTCCTCCCTGTTCGCAGTCGTCACCACGGCGGCAAGCTGCGGCGCGGTCAACGCCATGCATGACAGCTTCACCGCACTGGGCGGCATGATCCCGCTGTTCAACATCCAGCTGGGCGAAGTCGTGATCGGCGGCGTCGGCGCAGGCATCTATGGCTTCCTGCTGTTCGCCATCCTGGCCGTGTTCGTCGCGGGCCTGATGGTCGGCCGCACGCCGGAATATGTCGGCAAGAAGATCGAGAGCCGCGAAGTGAAGCTGGCCGTGCTCGCCATCGCCGTGCTGCCGCTGATCATTTTGGGCTTCACCGCCATCGCCAGCGTCACCGACGCGGGCCTGGCCGGGCCGCTCAACAAGGGACCGCATGGCTTCAGCGAGATCCTCTACGCCTTCACCAGCGCCGTCGGCAACAATGGCTCGGCCTTTGCCGGCCTGACCGCCAACACCCCCTTCTATAACGGGATGCTGGGCGTCGCGATGTGGATCGGCCGCTTCTTCATCATCATTCCCATGCTGGCCATCGCGGGCAGCCTGGCCGCGAAGAAATATACGCCCGAAACCGCCGGCAGCTTCCCCACCACCGGGGCGCTGTGGACCGGTCTGCTGGTCGGCATCGTGCTGATCGTGGGCGGCCTAACCTTCCTGCCCAGCCTCGCCCTTGGCCCCATCGCCGATCATCTCGCGATGATCCGTGGCCAGCTCTTCTAAGGATCCCATGCCATGGCCCGGTCCTCTGACAAATCCGAACAAAAATCGCTCTTCACGGCGGACCTGATCGTTCCTGCGATCGGCGACGCCTTCCGCAAACTCAAGCCGCAGGAACTGATCCGCAACCCGGTGATGTTCACCACCGCGATCGTCGCGGTCCTGCTGACCGTCCTGCTGCTTGTCGGGCAGGACAGCCTGGCCACCAGCTTCAAGCTGCAGCTGGTGATCTGGCTCTGGCTCACGGTCCTCTTCGGCACCTTTGCCGAGGCACTGGCCGAAGGCCGCGGCAAGGCGCAGGCCGCCTCGCTGCGCGCCACCAAGGCGGACCTGACCGCCAAGCGGCTGAAGGGCCATGGCGAAAGCTATGAGAATGTCGCCGCCAGCGCGCTGAAGCTGGGTGATGTGGTGCTGGTCCAGACCGGCGACCTGATCCCGTCCGATGGCGAGGTCGTCTCCGGCGTCGCCTCCGTCAACGAAGCCGCCATCACCGGCGAATCCGCGCCGGTGATCCGCGAGGCAGGCGGCGACCGTTCGGCCGTGACCGCAGGCACCCGCGTCATTTCCGACGAGATCCGCGTCCGAGTCACCGTCAATCCCGGCCAGGGCTTTCTCGATCGCATGATCGCGCTGGTCGAGGGTGCCGAGCGGCAGAAGACGCCGAACGAGATCGCCCTCACCCTGTTGCTGGTGGGCCTGACCATCATCTTCCTGATCGCGGTCGGCACCATCCCCAGCTTCGCCAGCTATGCCGGCGGCGCCATTCCGGTGGCGATCCTTGCGGCCTTGCTGATCACCCTGATCCCGACCACCATCGCCGCCCTGCTGTCGGCGATCGGCATTGCCGGCATGGACCGTCTGGTGCGCTTCAATGTGCTCGCCAAGTCGGGCCGCGCGGTCGAGGCGGCGGGCGACATCGACGTGCTGCTGCTGGACAAGACCGGCACCATCACCGTGGGTGATCGCCAGGCGACCGAATTCCGTCCGGTCGGCGGTGCCACCCCGGCCCAACTCGCACAAGCCGCGCTGCTCGCCAGCCTGGCCGACGAGACGCCCGAGGGCCGTTCGATCGTGCTGCTGGCCCGCGAAGGCTTCAACCAGTCGGTAGACGCCCTGCCCGCCAATGCGGAGGTCATTCCCTTTACCGCACAGACCCGTATTTCCGGTGTCATCCTCGATGGATCGACGATCCAGAAGGGGGCGGTGGATTCGGTTCTGAAGGCCAATCCGGGCCTGGGTTCCACCCCGGTCGCCAACGAACTGCGCCGCATCACCGACGAGATCGCCCGTGCCGGCGGCACCCCGCTGGCGGTGGCCAAGGACGGCAAGCTGCTGGGTGCGATCTTCCTGAAGGACATCGTCAAGGCCGGCATTCGGGAGCGGTTCGGCGAACTGCGCCAGATGGGCATCCGCACGGTGATGATCACCGGCGACAACCCGCTGACCGCCGCCAGCATCGCGGCCGAGGCCGGGGTCGACGACTTCCTGGCGCAGGCAACGCCGGAGGACAAGCTGGCCCTGATCCGCAAGGAACAGCAGGGCGGCCGCCTGGTCGCGATGTGCGGCGACGGCACCAACGACGCCCCTGCCCTGGCGCAGGCCGATGTCGGCGTCGCCATGAACACCGGCACCCAGGCTGCCCGCGAAGCCGGCAACATGGTCGACCTGGACAGCGATCCGACCAAGCTGATCGAGGTGGTGGGCCTGGGCAAGCAGTTGCTGATGACGCGCGGCGCGCTCACGACCTTCTCGGTCGCCAATGACGTGGCCAAATATTTCGCGATCATCCCGGCCATGTTCGTCGCGCTCTATCCGGGCCTTGGCATCCTCAACGTCATGGGGCTGGCCACGCCGGAAAGCGCGATCCTGTCGGCGATCATATTCAACGCGCTGATCATTCCCTGTCTGGTGCCGCTGGCATTGCGGGGCGTGACCTATCGCCCGATCGGCGCCGGTCCGCTGCTGGCCCGTAACCTTGCCATCTATGGCCTGGGTGGCCTGATCGCGCCGTTCGTGGGCATCAAGCTGATCGACCTTGCCGTCAACGGCCTTGGCCTCGCCTGAGGAAGGACAAATCCATGTTTACCGATTTCAAATCCGCTTTGCGTCCGGCCCTGACCATGACGCTGCTCTTCGCCCTGCTGCTCGGGCTTGCCTATCCGCTGGCGCTGACCGGCATCGGCCAGGCGGTGTTCCCGTCCCAGGCCAATGGCAGCCTGGTCGAGGATCAGGGCAAGGTCGTCGGTTCGACCATCATTGGTCAGGCCTTCACCTCGGACATCTATTTCCACAGCCGTCCGTCGGCGGCGGGCAAGGGCTATGACGGCCTTGCCTCCTCCGGCTCCAATTTTGGTCCGACCAGCCAGGCGCTGGCCGACCGCGTCAAGACCGACGTCGAGACTCTTCAAGCTGCTACACCTGGTCGTTTTGTTCCGTCCGATCTGGTGACCACCTCTGCCTCGGGGCTTGACCCCCATATCAGCCCCGAGGCAGCTTTTTATCAGGTCGATCGCGTCGCCGCCGCGCGCAGGATCGATGCGGCGCGCGTCCGCAGCCTGGTAGAACAGAGCGTCGAGCAGCCCCTGCTGGGCTTCATCGGCGAACCCCGCGTCAATCTGTTCGATCTCAATCGACGGCTGGATGCGATTGGCGCTAAACGGACCCAGTGAACGAACCGCATCGCCCTGATCCCGAAGCCTTCCTGCGCGCCGCCGCGCAGGAAGGCCGTGGCCGCCTGAAGGTCTTTCTCGGCGCCGCGCCGGGGGTGGGCAAGACATGGGAGATGCTGACCGAAGGACGGCAGCGGCGCGAGGCAGGCGTCGATGTCGTCGTCGGCGTGGTGGAAACCCATGGCCGGCGCGAGACCGAAGCGCTGGTCCATGGCCATGAGATCATCCCCCGCCGCACCGTCGATCATCAGGGCCACAGCCTGGGCGAGATGGATATCGACGCGATCCTGGCGCGCCACCCCCAACTGGCGCTGGTCGACGAGCTGGCGCACAGCAATGCGCCGGGCAGTCGCCACCCCAAACGCTATCAGGATGTCGAGGAATTGCTGGCGGCCGGCATTGATGTCTATTCGACGATCAACATCCAGCATGTCGAAAGCCTCAACGACGTCGTCGCCTCCTTCACCCGCGTCCGCGTGCGTGAGACGGTGCCAGATTCGATCCTGGAACATGCCGAGATCGAAGTGGTGGACATTCCGCCCGACGAGCTGATCGAGCGGCTGAAGGACGGCAAGGTCTATATCCCGCAGGAAGCCAGCCGCGCCCTCAACCATTTCTTTTCCAAGTCGAACCTAACCGCACTGCGCGAACTGGCGCTGCGCCGCGCCGCCCAGGCGGTCGATGCGCAGATGCTCGACTATGTCCGCGCCCATGCGCTGGCGGGCAGCTTCGCGGCGGGCGAGCGGGTGATCGTGGCGGTCAGCGAACAGCCCAGCGCCGCCGGTCTGGTCCGCTCCGCCAAGCGACTGGCCGATGCGCTGCGCGCGCCCTGGACCGCCATCCATATCGAAACCCCGCGTGGACCGCAGCTGTCGGACGAGGACCGGCAGCGTCTGGCCGATACGCTCGCCCTCGCCTCACGCCTCGGCGCCGAAACCGCGTCCATTCCCGCCCCCAGCGTCGCCGACGGGCTGCGCGGTTTCGCCGCCGACGCGCGCGCCACCCAGATCGTGATCGGCAAATCGGCACGCAGCTGGTGGTTCGAGCTGCGCCATGGGTCGGTGGTCGACCGGCTGGTGCGCGACATCGGCCCGGTCGCCGTCCATGTCATGCCCGGCGAGGACAGCGTGCCGCGCCCGCGCACCGCCGGCGGCGGCGATTGGGGCGACCCGATCGGCTATGTCTGGTCGATGCTGGCGGTGATCGGCATGACCCTGCTCGGCCGGCTGATGCTGGAGGTGATCGACCTCGGCAATATCGCCCTTCTCTATCTGGTGCCGGTGATGTTCGCGGCGGCCAGCCATGGCCTGCGTACCGGCCTTGCCACCGGCCTCGCCTCCAGCCTTGCCTATAATTTCTTCTTCCTGCCGCCCACGGGCACGCTGACCGTCAGCAATCCCGAAAATGTCATCTCCATCCTCGTCTTCCTCGGCGTGGCGGTGGTGACCAGCCAGTTTGCCGCGCGGATGCACGCCCAGTCGGTGCTGGCCCAATCGAGCGCGCGGCAGAATGCGACGCTGGCCGGCTTCTCGCGCCAGCTCACCGCCTCCCCCAGCCTGGAGGAAATCCGCCACGCCATCTGCGCCGAAATCGCCCGGCTGTTCGACGTGCGCACCGTGCTGATGATCCCGTCGGGTGAAGGGCCGCAATTGCGCGCCGCCTATCCGCCGGAGGACCGGCTGGACGAGATCGAGCGCGCCGCCGCGCGCTGGGCGATGGAGCATGGCGAGCCGGCCGGGCGCGGCTCCTCCACCCTCACCGCGTCGGACTGGCTGTTCCTGCCGGTGACCGCCAAGGACGCAGTGCTGGCGGTGATCGGCCTGGCCCGCGAGGATGCCGGCGAACCGGTCCGATCCGATCAGTTCCCGCTGCTGATGAGCTTGATCGACCAGGCCGCGATCGCGCTCGACCGCATGGCGCTGGAGGAGGCGATGCTCGAAGCCGGGCAGATCCGCGAGCGCGACCGGTTGCGCTCCGCCCTCCTCTCCTCGGTCAGCCATGATCTGCGCACGCCGCTCACCACCATCATTTCTGCCACGCGCGAACTGCGCACCCATCCCTCGCCCGAGCTGATCGATACATTGGATGGCGAAGCGCAGCGCCTGTCCCGCTTCGTTGCCAATCTGCTCGACATGGCGCGGGTGGAGGCCGGCGCATTGCCGATGCGGGCGGAGGCGACCGACCTGTTCGATGCCGTCGCCAGCGCCGCCCATGACAGCCGCAGCGCGCTGGCCGATCGCCAACTCGACGTGCAGATCCCGCCCGACATCCCGCTGGTCCGGGTCGATCCGGTGCTGCTGCACCACATCCTCATCAACCTGCTCGACAATGCCGGCCGCTATGGCGATCCCGGCACGCCCGTGACCGTGCGCAGCCTGCGCGAACCCGATGCCATCTCCCTGTCGGTGATCGACCAGGGGCCGGGCATTCCGGCCGGCATGGAAGCGCGGGTGTTCGACACCTTCACCCGGCTGGAAGGATCGGATCGGTCGAAGACCGGCACCGGCCTGGGCCTCGCCATCGTCAAGGCCTTTGCGGAAGCAATGGGCCTTACCGTATCGGCCCGCACAGTGTCGGAACCTGCCGGCGCCTGTTTCACCCTGCACATTCCCCAATCCCTCATCCTCACCGACATCATGGAAAAGGACATCGCATGAAGCCACGCCACAGCCTGCTGATCGTCGACGACGAACCGCAGATCCGCCGGCTGATCCAGGCCGCCCTCGCCCGCGCCGACTATGCCACGATCGAGGCGCAGACCGCGCGCGAGGCACTGGACAAGCTGCGCAGCGAGCGGCCCGACATCACCCTGCTGGACCTGGGCCTGCCCGACCGCGATGGGCTGGAGCTGGTGCCGATCATCAAGAAGGAAAGCGACACGACGCTGATCATCGTGTCGGCGCGCGACGCCACCGACGAGAAGGTCGCCGCGCTGGACTTGGGCGCCGACGATTATCTGACCAAGCCGTTCGACACCGACGAACTGCTCGCCCGCGTCCGGGTGGCGCTGCGCAACCGGATGACGCGCGACGGTGGATCGACCAGGGTGACGGCCGGCGACCTGACGATCGACCTGGTCGCCCATATCGTCACGAAGGGCGGGGTCGAAGTGCATCTGACGCCCAAGGAATATGGCGTGCTGGAGCAGCTGGCGCGCTTTCCCGGCCGGGTCATCACCCACAAGCAGATCATGGACCATGTCTGGCCCAACGAACATGCCCATCATGTCGAATATCTGCGCGTGCTGGTGCGCGGCCTGCGCCAGAAGCTGGAGGCCGACCCGCAGCGCCCCCAGATCATCAGCAATGAACTGGGGATCGGCTACCGCCTGAAACAGGGCGCAGACTAGATTTCGATCTGCGACCCCAGTTCGACCACGCGGTTGGTCGGCAGGTTGAAGAAGGCCATCGGGCTTTCGGCATTGCGGATCATCCAGGCGAACAGCTTTTCGCGCCACATCGCCATGCCCGGCCGTTCCGACGGAATCAGCGTCTGGCGGCTGAGGAAATAGCTGGTGTCCTTGACGCTGATCGGGCCACCACAGTCGTGGACCGACTTCATCGCTGCCGGAATGTCGACATCCTCCATGAAGCCGTGGCGCAGGATCAGTCGGTAGAAGCCCGATCCATGATCCTCCACCGTCGTGCGCCCCTGCAGCGGCAGATGCGGCACACCCTGGGTGCGCACGGTCAGGATGATGACCCGTTCGTGCAGCACCTTGTTATGCTTCACATTGTGCAGCAGTGCCGGCGGCACGCCATCGGTGGTGGAGGAGAGGAAGATCGCCGTCCCCGGCACGCGCTTGAGCGAAGCCAGCGTCGATCGCACGAACAGGTCCAGCTCCATCGCCCCTTCGCGCAGATAATGGCGCATGATGCGCCGCCCGGTCGCCCAGGTGGTCAGCACGGTGAAGACCACCGCCGCGACCAGCAGCGGGAACCATCCGCCATCGGGGATCTTGGTCACGTTCGACGCGAAATAGGCGCCGTCGATGATCAGGAACAGGCCGGTGACGCCCGCCGCCGCCGGCAGCGGCCAGCGCCATACGCTGAAGGTCAGCACGCCCAGCATGCAGGCGGTGATAACCATCGTGCCGGTTACTGCGATGCCATAGGCGGCGGCCAGGTTGCTGCTGTTGCCAAAGCCCAGCACCAGCAGGATGACGAAGATCAGCAGCAGCCAGTTGATGAGTGGTACATAGATCTGTCCCGCCGCCGACGCGCTGGTGTGCAGGATGCGCAGGCGCGGCAGGAATCCCAGTTGCACCGCCTGCTGCGTGACGGAGAAAGCCCCGGAGATCACCGCCTGGCTGGCGATGATCGTCGCCATGGTGGCCAGGATCACCAGCGGCAGCCGTGCCCAGTCCGGCGCCATCAGGAAGAAGGGATTTTGTGCCGCCGCCGGATTGTCCAGCAGCAGCGCCCCCTGCCCCAGATAGTTGAGCATCAGGCAGGGAAAGGCGGCATAGAGCCAGGCGATGCTGATCGCCTTGCGCCCGAAATGGCCCATATCGGCATAGAGCGCCTCCGCCCCCGTCACCGCCAGCACGACCGAGCCAAGCGCCAGAAAGGCGAGCCTGGGGTCGATCGCGAAGAAGTGGATCGCCCAGAGCGGATTGACGATGCCGATGATTTCGGGGTGCTGGACGATGTTGGCGATGCCCAGCGCGGCGAGCGTGACGAAATAGATCGCCATGATCGGGCCGAAGGCCATGCCGACCATCGCCGTGCCGAAGCGCTGGATCAGGAACAGGCCGATCAGGATGACGATCGCGATCGGCAGCACCATATCCGCCAGGCTCGCCTGCACGATGGTCAGGCCCTCGACCGCAGACAGCACCGAAATGGCCGGCGTGATGATCGCGTCGCCATAGAAGAGCGCGGTCGCCAGCACCCCCAGCATCGCGATCGCCGGGGTCCAGCGCGTCTCGCCGAGCCGCCGGCCGATCAGCGCCAGCAGCGCCATGCTGCCGCCTTCGCCATCATTGTCGGCGCGCATGACGATGAACACATATTTGACGGTGACGATCAGCGTCATCGTCCAGAAGATCAGCGAGAGGACGCCATAGATATGCAGCGGATCGACCGCCAGCGGGTGATGGCCGACGAAGCTTTCCTTGAGCGCATAGAGCGGCGAGGTGCCGATGTCGCCGAACACCACGCCCAGCGCACCGAGCGCAAGCGCAGCCGGTCGGCCATGCGGCGTGCGATCCTGGCCTGCGGCCGGATCCCCCTGTTCAGTCATCTATGCGTGCCCTTCGTCTTTCTATCGGGCCGCCATGCCATGAAAGGCCATTTGAAAACCATAGGGGTCTGCCCTCCCCGGCATAGGATTCACATATGATTCCGGCCCGGACGGCCCGTATGCGCCTCAAATGCTATGAAATCCCTACGCAATCTGCCGGTTCCCTGTCTCGCATCCCTATGCCCGTCCGCTTAATTGCGATGCCGCCGCAACGGAGGCGGCACATGATGCACAATTGGCGTCCCCGCTGGACCTTGAAGATCGGCCTGCGCCTGCTCGGCCTCGCCTTTCTGGCCACGCTCTGGCCCGAGGGCCGTGCCCTTACTGCGCTCGCCCATGGCCATCCATCGGTCACCATCGGCCAATTGTCGCTCGCCGCGCTGGCCTTTCTATGTGCCAGCTTCGGGATGGCGCTGCTGTTGATGGGCCCCGACCTATGGAAGCCGGTACGCCTGGCCGATCGCTGGACCGCGCGATGAGGTTCATGACCAAGATTTCATGATGGGATCATCCGGCGGGAAGCCGGGCCGGCCTATTGCCGCGTCATCGTCGCAGAGGAGTAGCGACGCGCGGACCACAGGCCATGACCAGACCCATTTTCTTCGATCCCACCGGCCGGCGCGGCATCTGGGCGCGGCGCGCCCTCGCCGCCCTGCTGTGCGCCATCATCGCCGCCACCATCGCCTTTGCGACGACGCTGATCGCCGTCCCGTCGGAAGGCGATCTGGCGCTGCCTTTGCCCCAGCCCCGCGCCGCGCATCTGACCGGCATGTCGCGGCTGCGCCATGACCTGTCCAAATGGCTGCCGCGCTGGCCCGGCCATGTCGCACAGGCCCGTCCGCTCAATGTCGGCTTCTATGTCCCCGATGACGAAAGCAGCATCGCCTCGCTGCGCCGTCATGTCGGCCAGCTCGACTGGGTCGTGCCCGCCCTGGTGACCGTGCCGGGCAGCGATCCCGCGCCCCGATTCCATGCCGACCCGCGCCTAGATCAGATGATCGCCAGCATGGGCCGGCCGCCCAAGCTGCTGCCGATGGTCCAGAATCTCGACGCCCATGGCTGGAACGGCGCCGGCACCGCCCGCCTGCTCGCCAATCCGGCCGCCAGCCGCCAGTTGGCCCAGCGGCTCGCCGCCTCGGTCGCGGCGCATCATGATGCCGGGCTGGTGATGGACTTTGAATCGCTGCCGTCCGGCGCGCTGCCCGCCTATCTCCATTTCCTGCGCCAGTTGCGCAGCGACCTGCCCGCCCGCGCCAAGCTGGCCGTCACCGCCCCCGCCGGCGAGGAATGGCCGCTCACCCGCCTCGGCCAAATTGCCGACCATGTCATCTTCATGGCCTATGACCAGCATTGGCAGGGCGGCACCCCCGGCCCGATCGCGGCGCAGGACTGGTTCGCCCGCGCGGTCGAGGATGCCAGCCGCCGCGTCGGCCGCGATCGCATCATCGTTGCGCTCGGCAGCTATGCCTATGACTGGCATGATGGCGGCGCCGACGCCCTGTCGCTCGACGAGGCCTGGCTCGCCGCCCATGACAGCGACGCCCCGGTCAGCTTCGATCCCGCCAGCGGCGATGCCGGCTTCGCCTATGATGATGACGGCCATCGCCATCAGGTCTGGATGCTCGATGCCGCCGCCAGCTGGAACGAGCTGCAGGCGCTGCGCCGCCTCGGCATCCAGGGCGTGGCGCTGTGGCGGCTGGGCAGCGAGGATCCGGGCATCTGGTCCGACCTCACCGCCTTCCGCAACGGCAGCCGGCCCGACCTGCGCCAGGTCGCGAGCAAGCTCGACACCGATGTCGAGGGATCGGGCGAGATATTGCGCATCACCGCCACGCCGACCGACGGCAGCCGATCGATCGCCTTCGGCCCGCAGGGGACGATCCTGCGCGAAACCTATCATGTCCTGCCCACCCCCTATCAGGTGCGGCGGACCGGCGGCGCCCAGCCCAAGATGCTGGCGCTGACCTTCGATGATGGCCCGGACGCGACCTGGACGCCGAAAATCCTGTCGGTGCTGGAACAGCATCATGTGCCCGGCACCTTCTTCGTCATCGGCGAAAATGCGCTGGAGCATCCCGGCCTGTTGCAGCGGATCGTCGCCGACGGCGACGAGATCGGCAACCATAGCTACAGCCATCCCAACCTTGCCACCTGGTCGGACGAGAGCACCCGGCTGGAACTCAACGCCACCCAACGGCTGGTCCAGGCCTATACCGGGCGCAGCATGAAGCTGTTCCGCGCACCCTATTTCGGCGACGCCGAACCGACCACGGCGGACGAACTGGGGCCGGCGCTGGCGGCGCAGAAGGCCGGCTATACCGTCGTCGGCCTGCACGTCGATCCCAATGACTGGCAGCGGCCGGGCACCGATACGATCGTCCGCCAGGTGATCGACCAGGTCCATGCCGCCGATGCCGACCGCTCCGGGAATATCATCCTGCTGCATGATGGCGGTGGCGAACGGTCTCAGACGGTCGCGGCCCTGCCGCAGATCATCACCACCCTGCAGAAGGAAGGCTATCGCTTCGTACCGGTGTCGCGCCTTGCCGGCCTGTCGCGCGAAGCGGCGATGCCGCCGGTCCGTGCCGGCGACCTGACCGCCGTGCGCGTCGATGTCGGCATGTTCATCACGCTCGCCGTCATCTCCGCCCTGCTCGGCTGGATCTTCTATGTCGCCATCTCGCTCGGCATTGCCCGCGCGCTGCTAATGACCTTCCTCGCCTGGTTCCAGACCCGGCGCGACCGCCCGGCGCCGCCCGTCTATCAGCCGACCGTCTCGGTCATCATCCCCGCCTATAATGAAGCGCGGGTGATCGAGGCATCGGTGCGCCGCGTGCTGGCCAGCGACTATCCCGCGCTGCAATTGATCGTCGCCGATGACGGATCGAAAGACGAGACCAGCGCGATCGTCGCCCGCGCCTTTGCCGACGATCCGCGCGTCACCCTGCTGACCTTGCAGAATGGCGGCAAGGCGGCGGCGCTCAACCGTGCCCTCAAGGATGCCACCGGCGAGATATTGATCGCACTCGACGCCGACACCCAGTTCGAGCCGCTGACGATCGCGCGGCTGGCGCGCTGGTTCGCCGATCCGGCGATCGGCGCGGTGGCTGGCGACGCCCGTGTCGGCAACCGGGTCAATCTCGTCACCCGCTGGCAGGCGCTGGAATATATCACCGCGCAGAATCTGGAGCGGCGCGCGCTCGCCGGCTTCGACGCCATGACGGTGGTGCCCGGCGCCGTCGGCGCCTGGCGCCGGACGGCGCTGGACGCGGTCGGCGGTTATCCCGAAGATACGCTGGCCGAGGATCAGGATCTGACCATCGCGATCCAGCGCGCCGGCTGGCGCGTCACCTTCGATCCCGAGGCGATCGCCTGGACCGAGGCGCCCGAAAGCTTCAAGGCACTGTCGAAGCAGCGCTATCGCTGGGCCTTCGGCACGCTGCAATGCCTGTGGAAGCACGCCGCCATCCTGCGCAGCCGCAAGCCGACAGGCCTTGCCCTGGTGGGCATGCCGCAGGCCTGGCTGTTCCAGATCGCCTTTGCCGCCATCTCGCCGCTGATCGATCTGGCGCTGCTGCTGTCGATCGCCGGGACGATCCTGCGCGTGCAGCAACATGGCTGGGCCCAGACCAGCGGCGACGTCGCGACCATGGCGCTCTACTGGCTGGTCTTCACCGGCATCGACATCGCCTGTGGCTGGATGGCCTATCGGCTCGACGGCAACAAGGTGAGCTACCCCGCCCATCTGCTGGTCGCCCAGCGCTTCGTCTATCGCCAGATCATGTATTGGGTGGTGGTGCGCGCGATCGCATCGGCCATTGGCGGCTGGGTCGTGGGATGGGGCAAGCTGGAGCGGTCGGGCCGTGTCTCGGTCGCGCCGGCTGCGACGGCCCCCGGCATGAACAAAGTGTAACATGACACGCACCCCCGCCTCGCCCATTCTACCCGCAAAGACAGCTCAGGACATGGCCAGGAACATGGAGGCCCCGCGCATAGACAAGACCGCAACCAGCCGCCTGCTGATCGGCCTGGCGCTGTGTGCGGCGTTGATGAGCGGTGCCTTCTTCCTGCATGTCCGCCGCGATGCGGAGGATCATGGCAGCGTGTCGGGCGCCAGCGCCCAATTGCTACCCGGATTGACGCTGGAAAATGCCGAGCCGGCCGGCACCGGCCTGGTCGTCACCAGCATGGAATCGAGCGGCCCGGCGGCCCGCGCCGGCATCGCCGTGGGTGACGACCTCATCCGTATCGACGGCACGCCGATCGCCTCGCTGGACCAGGCCAATGCCTATCTCAGCCAGCATGGCAATGCCCATCTCATATTGGGCTTGCGGCATCAGGATGCCGTCCGCATGGTGGCGCTCGACCGTTCGCCAGATTAGGGGGCCGCGCGCATGAGCCACAAGATCCTGGTGGTGGAGGATGATGCCGCCACCGCCGCCTATATCGTCAAGGGCATGACCGAGGCGGGCTTCACCGTCGATCAGGCCGATAATGGCCGCGACGGCCTGTTCCTCGCCAGCGACGGCAGCTATGGCGCGATCATCCTCGACCGGATGATGCCGGCGATGGACGGCATGGCGATGCTGAAGGCTCTAAGGGCCGCGAGCATCGAAACGCCGGTCATCTTCCTCTCCGCGCTCGGCACGCCCGAGGATCGGGTCGAGGGGCTCACCAGCGGCTCCGACGATTATCTGACCAAGCCCTTCGCCTTTGCCGAACTGCTGGCGCGGGTGCAGTTGCTGCTGCGCAAGGCCGGCGGCAATGCCGCGGTCGTCACCAGCCTGCGCTATGACGATCTCGACATGGACCTGCTCGCCCGCCGGGTGAAGCGCGCCGGCAAGGCGATCGACCTGCAACCGCGCGAGTTTCGCCTGCTCGAATTCTTCCTGCGCCACCCCGACCAGGTCGTCACCCGCACCATGTTGCTGGAGGGCGTGTGGGACTATCATTTCGACCCCGGCACCAATGTGATCGACGTGCATATCAGCCGACTGCGCCGCAAGCTGGACGATGGATCGGACCGGCCGCTGCTGCATACGGTGCGTGGCATGGGCTATCGCCTGGGCCTCGATGGCTGAGGCTGGGGCGCGGGCCGGGGCTGCCGCCGGCTGGCGCGGCTTTGCCCGGTCGACCATCGGCCGCTTCGTCGGGCTCGCCTTCCTCTGCCAGTTCCTGGTCACCGGCGGCGTGCTGCTGTTCGTGCAGCAGGCGAGCCAGCGCACCGTCGTCGCCGCCGACCGCGATGCCGTCCATGACCTGCGCGACGAATTGCTGCGGGTCGCGCGGGAGCGTGGGGCGGCCGGGCTGCGGCAGGATATCGAGCGGCGCCTGCCCACGGTGCGCAGCGAGCGCATCGTCTTGTTGCTGACCGACGCGCAGGGGCGGATCGTCGCGGGCAATCTGGGCGCCTGGCCGACGACCATAACCGACAATACCCCCTGGCGCACGATCGAGCTGTACCGCATCGGCGGCGAACAGCCCGAGCCGATCGGCGTCAGCACATCCCGCCTGCCCGATGGCGGCCGCCTGCTTGCCGGCATCGTCACCTCCCACAGCCTGCAACTGACGCGCATCTATGAGGAGGCGCTCACCATCGCCTTCCTGATGAGCCTGCTGCTCACCCTCATCATCGCCATCCTGCTCGGCCGGGTGCTGACGCGCCAGATTTCGGCGATCGCCGACACCGCCAATGCGGTCGCGGTCGGCGCCTTCCATCGCCGGGTCGCCACCGACGGCAGCGGCGACGCCTTCGATCGGCTGGGCCTGTCGATCAACGCCATGCTGGAGCGGATCGACGCGCTGGTCAGCCAGTTGCGGATGATGACCGATGGCCTGGCCCATGATCTGAAAGCCCCCGTCACCCGCCTGCTCTCGGTGGTGGAGCAGGCGAGCACCCAGACCCGCGACGACCAGGCGCTGGATGCGCTGGAAAAGGTGCATCGCGAGGCGCAGACGCTGCAGGGGATGCTCTCGACCGCCCTGCTCATCAGCCGCACCGAGGCGGGCTTTGGCAGCGATCGGATGCGCGACACGGCGATCGCCGAACTGCTGGAGGATCTGGCCGAAGTCTATGGCCCGCTGATCGAGGATAGCGGCTTCACCCTCCATGTCGCGGCCCCCGCCGGCCTCGCCTTCCCGCTCCACCGCGAACTGGTGAGCCAGGCGATCGCCAATCTGATCGAGAATGCGCTGAAATATGCCGAGGGCGGCGATCGTATCGCGCTTGAAGCCGCGATGGATGGCGACGCGCTCACCATCAGCGTCAGCGACAATGGGCCGGGTATTCCCGCCGATCAGCATGAGGCGGCGATGAAGCGCTTCGGCCGACTCGACCCGTCGCGCACCAAGCCCGGATCGGGGCTGGGCCTGTCGCTGGTCGAAGCGGTGGCGCGGCTGCACCATGGCGCGCTGCTGCTGGGCGATGCCGCCCCTGGCCTGCGCGCGACATTGCGCCTGCGCCGCCCCGCCTGAGCGGCGCCCGATTTTCCAGCGATTTCAAGGGAAAAGGCACATCCCGGCCGACAGCATAGCGCGTGCAGTCGCCGGCCATCGACCGGGATGAAGCATTGCCACCCTTTTGGAGAGGGGAGTGACAACGTTGTCCTGCGCATTAGCGCGTAGCCGCAGGGGTTGCAACAGCGATTTGCCACGGCTCGTCGCAGGACATGAAAAAAGCCGCCAAGCCCTTGCAGGCCGGCGGCTTATTTTCTGTCGGTCAGCTTGTGTCAGCCGCCGTAAAGATTGGTCGGCAGGCCCTTCACGCCGCATTCCACCTCGAAAAAGGCGCCGTCATAGTCGGATTCGGGCAGGCCGATTGCGGCCGAGCTGACGAACATGCGGTCGAGATCGGGCCCGGCGAAGGTGATGTTGGTCACCTGCTTTGCCGGCAGTTCGATCGCCCGGTCCAGCTTGCCTTCGGGCGAGAAGCGGCTGATCCGCGAACCGCCCCAATGGGCCACCCACAAATAGCCTTCGGCATCCACCGTCATGCCATCAGGATGGCCATCGGCTTCGGTGAAGGTGATGAAGGGCTGGCGATCATGAAGCGTTCCGTCCGCGCCGCGGCGGAAGCGATACATGATCCGGCGGCCGGTATCGCTATGATAGAGATAGTCGCCACAGGCCGAGAAGGCCGGGCCGTTAGGCACGCGATAGCCATCGTCCATCACCGTGACCGAACCATCGGGATCGAGGCGATAGAGCGCGCCGACATCCTGCCCTTCGGCCATGTCCATTGTGCCGCACCAGATGCGGCCATCCTTGTCCGCCTTGCCATCGTTCATGCGATTGCCGGGCAGGTGCGGTTCGGGATCATGGATCGGGGTGATCGCCAGCGGGTCCAGCGTGAAGCTGGCAAAGCCGCTCTGGAAGCCGCCGATGAAGCCGCCCTGCGCCCGCTCGGCCACCCAGCCAAGCGGTTCGGGCATGGCCCAGCGCGACACCTGGCCATCGTCGAGCGACAGCCGGTTGAGCGCCGGGGCCAGGATATCGACCCAATAGACCGCATTTTCACGGGCGGACCAGAGCGTCCCCTCCCCCAGCGTGTCGCGGATGTCGCCGCGTTCGATCTTGCGCCAGGCGGTCATGTCAGCGCTTCACCGACAGGCGATAGACCATCTGGTGATGATAGGGCTTGCCCGGATCGACCCGCGCCGAAACGAAGCTCGGCTGGTTGGGCGAGTCGGGGAATTTCTGCGGCTCCAGCGCGATGCCGTCGCCCATGCGATACACATGCTGGTTCTTGCCGATGAAGGTGCCGTCCAGGAAATTGCCGGTGTAGAATTGGACGCCCGGCTCGGTGGTCAGCACTTCGAGCACGCGACCCGATGCCGGATCTTCCAGGCGCGCAGCCAGGCCCGGCGTCTTGGTCAGCCCCTTGTCGAGCGCGAAATTATGGTCGTAGCCACGGCCCGCGATGATCTGCGCATCATGGCCATCGCGGATGCCGTCGGCGACGCGGCGGCCATTGCGGAAATCGAACACGCCGCCTTCCACCGGCTTCAGTTCGCCGGTTGGGATCAGGTTGGCATCGACCGGGGTATAGGCCTTGGCCGGAATCGTCAGCACATGGCCCAGCGCGCCGTCGGTCGAGCCTTCGCCGCCCAGGTCGAAAATCGCATGGTTGGTCATGTTGACGATGGTCGGCTTGTCGGTCTTCGCGTCGAACGCGATGCCCAGATTGCCGCTCTCGTCCAGCGTATAGGTGACGGTGACGTCCAGCTTGCCGGGATAGCCCGAATCGCCATCGGGGCTGACCAGCGACAGTATCAGCGTCGCGACCGGGCCGCTCTTGACCGACACGACCTTCCACACCTGCTTGTCGAAGCCCTTGCCGCCGCCATGCAGCGAATTGACCTTGTCGTTGAGCGGCAGCTGATAGGCCTTGCCGTCGAGGCTGAACTTGCCGCCGGCGATGCGGTTTGCATAGCGGCCCACGGTCACGCCGAAGAAGTTGGGATGGTCGACATAGCCGGCCAGATCGTCATAGCCCAGCAGCACGTCGGCGCTCTTGCCGTCCTTGTCCGGGCCGGACAGCGACTGGAGCGTCGCGCCATAGCTCAGGATCTTGGCCGACACGCCATGGCTGTTGCTCAGCGTGATCGTCTCGATCGCGGTGCCGTCGGCCAGCTTGCCGGCCGGCGCGCGGCTGGCATCCGCCGCCATCGCCGTGCCGCTTGCGAGCGACAGGGCCAGTGCGTATGACAGCGCTGTTTTCAAATCGACGACCTTTCGCATGGACTTCCTCTCGTGAAACCTACGCCCATTGACGGGCGGTTACGGGGGATATACTCCGACAAAATAAGCGGACGCAACCCTAGATCGGTCTCGTCAGCTAGTGGAACTGCACTGGAGAAGGATGAATGGCAGGACCGATTTCCTCAGGCGCTGCGCCGGTCGCAACGCATAACCCCGGCACGCGTTATGGGCCCGCGCTCGCGCTGCTGGCCAGCCTCTTCTTCATGTGGGGCTTCATCACCGTCATCAACAACACGCTGCTGCCGCATCTGCGCAGCGTGTTCGAGCTGAGCTATACCCAGACGACCTTGATCGAATCGGTCTGGTTCATCGCCTATTTCGTCGCCTCGATTCCCTCGGCCAAGCTGATCGAGCGGGTCGGCTACCAGAAGTCGCTGGTGATCGGCCTGCTGATCATGGCCGCCGGCGCGCTGGGCATGACGGTCGCCGCATCCATCCCCTCCTATGGCGTGACCCTGGTCATGCTGTTCGTGATCGCCAGCGGCATCACCCTGCTGCAGGTCGCCGCCAACCCCTATGTCGCGGTCGTCGGCAAGCCGGAAACCGCCTCCTCGCGCCTCAATCTGGTGCAGGCGATGAACTCGGCCGGCACGATGCTGGCCCCGATGTTCGGCGCCTATCTGATCCTCGGCCGGTCGAAGGCCGGCACGGCGCAAGGCGAAGTCGTCCTGACCCAGGCCGAACGCTTGGCCGACGCCCAGTCGGTGATCCTGCCCTATGTGCTGGTCGCGATCGTGCTGGTGGTGCTGGCCTTCGTCATCGCCCGCTTCCCCCTGCCCGCCATGGGCAGCGCAACCTCGCGCCTGGCCAAGGAAGAGCGCAAGAAGCATTCGCTCTGGTCGCACCGCAACCTGGTGTTCGGCATCCCGGCGATCTTCATCTATCTGATCGCCGAAATCGGCGTCGCCAACCTGTTCGTCAATTTCGTCAGCCAGCCCACCATCGCCAACCTGACCCATGAGCAGGCCGGCAATTATCTGTCGCTGCTGTGGGGCGGCATGATGGTCGGCCGCTTTGCCGGCTCGGCGATCATGCAGAAGTTCGACGCGGGCCATGTCCTCGCCGCCTTCTCGGTCGGCGCCTTCATCGTGATGATGGTCACCGTCTTCACCACCGGCCCGGTCGCCATGTGGTCGCTGATCCTGGTCGGCCTGTTCCACTCGATCATGTTCCCGACCATCTTCACCCTGGGCATCAAGGGCCTCGGCCCGCTGACCGAAGAAGGCTCGGGCCTGCTGGTGATGGCGATCGCCGGTGGCGCACTTGTCGTGGTGCAGGGCTGGATGGCCGACCATTATGGCCTGCAGACCAGCTTCCTGCTGACCGCCGCCTGCGAACTCTATGTCCTCTTCTACGCCCTGTGGGGATCGAAGACGACGCAGGCGCTGCCGGAGCCGGAACTGCACTAAATATTCGGGCATCCGCCCAACAGAAAAGGCCGGGGTGGTGATCCACCCCGGCCTTTTTCTTTAGGTTGTTTGTTAGGCGCCTACGGCGCTTCCCGCTCAGCGCCCCATCGTGCTTGCCGTATCCTCAAGCGCCAGGTCGACCAGCACGCCCATCGCCTCGGCCGCGGCAACCGGATCGCCGGCCGCGATCGCGTCATAGACGCGCACATGGTCGGGAATCGGATTGCGCGGCAGGGCACGAGCGCGCTGCTTGAACTGGGTGGTCCAGTTGACCGCCGCGCCGATGCTGGCAGTCAGCGTCAGCAAGGCATCATTGCGCGTCGCGTTCAGGATCGCATTGTGGAAATCGCGGTCGGCCGCGCGCCCCGCTTCGGTCGCCAGCGTATGGCGGCGCATCGCGGTCAGCGCATCCTTCATGATGCGCAGATCCTCCTTGTCGCGCCGCATCGCCGCCAGCCGCGCCGCCGCCGGCTCGACAATGGCGCGCAGTTCGAACAGGTCACGCACGAACTGGATGTCGGGTTCGCCGGCAAAGGCCCAGGCCAGCACTTCGGGGTCCAGCAAATTCCAGCGATTGCGCGGCAGCACGCGGGTGCCCGCCTTGGGCCGGCTTTCCACCAGCCCCTTGGCGGTCAGCACCTGGATCGCCTCGCGATAGGCGCTGCGCGATACTTCCAGTTCCTCGGCAAAGGCGACTTCGCCCGACAGCGTGTCGCCGGGCTGATATTGGCCGGACAAGATCGCCATGCCCAGCTTGTGCGCGATCGCGCCATGCAGCCGGCGACCGGGGCCGCGCGTCGGCTTGGCCGCCCCTCCGCCATTGTCCGCCCCTGCCCCATTTCCGGGCGGCTTCCCCTGTTCCATTCACGCTCCTCTCGGCCTGCCCCTCATCAGGCATGGCTCTTCTTAAAAGACAATCATTGCCATTACCATCTTCCTGTAATATGTCGGAGTAATTAAGGGATGGAAAGGGAAAAGGCGGCCGCCATTCGGCTGATTGCCCGACCTTTCCAGGCAGCGCGCCAGCATGGCGCAAAGCGGGATTGTCTAGCCAATACCAGCGCCACGGATCGGCGCGCGGGAGGAGAGTTTTTCATGACATTGCGTCTGTTGCAGCACCGCGCCGAAAATGGCGTCCGGTCCGTGATCGCGGCCGAAGGTGACACCGCCCATTTCGTTCCCGGTTTCGACAGCATCCGCGCGCTCGCGCTGCATGCCATCGACCGCAAGATCAGCCTGGCCGAAGCGGCCGCCGCCGCAGGCAAGGGTGATGCTGTCAACATCGGTGTCGCTTTCGAGGCCGGCGAACTGCTCGCCCCGATCGACCATGAGGATGGCGCCCATATCCAGCTGACCGGCACCGGCCTCACCCATCTCGGCTCGGCCGAGGGTCGCGACAAGATGCACCGCGAGGCGGCCGCCGTCGAAAAGCAGACCGATTCGATGCGCATGTTCCTGGAAGGGCTGGAGGGCGGCAAGCCCGCCGCTGGCCAGACCGGCCAGCAGCCCGAATGGTTCTACAAGGGTGACGGCTCACAGCTCGTCGGCCCGACCGATCCGCTCACCATGCCCGCCTTTGCCAAGGATGGCGGCGAGGAACCGGAAATCGCCGGCATCTACATCATCGGCCCCGACGGCATGCCCTATCGCCTCGGCCTCGCGCTCGCCAACGAGTTCAGCGACCATGTGACCGAGCGTCACAATTATCTGTGGCTCGCCCATTCCAAGCTGCGCCAGGCCTCGCTCGGCCCGGAACTGCTGGTCGGCACCCCGCCCGAGCATATCGAGGGCACCAGCCGCATCCTGCGCGACGGCCAGACCATCTGGGAAAAGCCGTTCCTGTCGGGCGAAGGCAATATGTCGCACAGCTTCGCCAACCTGGAACATCATCATTTCAAATATGATCTGTTCCGCCGCCCCGGCGACGTCCATGTCCATTTCTTCGGCACCGCCACTCTGTCCTTCAGCGACGGCGTGCAGACGCAGGAAGGCGACGTGTTCGAAATCATCGCCGCGCCCTTCACCCTGCCGGTGCGCAATGCGCTCAAGCGCGCCGAACCTGTCGAAGTGACCGTACAGGCGCTCTGAAGCGATGGACCCGATCCGCATCGCGATCATCGGCATCGGCAAGATTGCACGCGACCAGCATGTTCCCGCCATCCGTGGGAACAGCGCGTTCAGTCTTGCCGCGACGGTCAGCCCGCATGATGCCGGGCTGGACGGCGTGCCGCACCATGCCAGCCTGGACGAATTGCTGGAACAGGGCCCGGCCGTCGATGCGGTCGCGCTCTGCACCCCGCCCCAGGTCCGTTACGACCTGGCGGCGCAGGCCCTGGCCAAGGGCATCCATGTCTTCCTGGAAAAGCCGCCCGGCGCGACCCTGGCTGAAGTGGCCGCGCTCAGCGCCCGTGCCGACAAGGTCGGGGCCAGCCTGTTCGCGGCCTGGCATTCGCGCTTTGCCGCCGGCGTCGCTCCGGCCCGCGCCTGGCTCGCCGAACGGCGGATCGACAAGGTGTCGATCATCTGGCGCGAGGATGTGCGTGTCTGGCATCCGGGCCAGGCCTGGATCTGGCAGCCCGGCGGCCTCGGCGTGTTCGATCCCGGCATCAACGCCCTGTCGATCGCGACCCATATCCTGCCGCGCCCCTTCTTCCTGAAGGACGCGACCCTGGTGCTGCCGGAAAACCGCGCAGCGCCGATCGCCGCCGACATGCTGTTCCGCGACACCGCGGGCGCCGAAATCCACATGGATCTCGACTGGCGCCAGACCGGCCCGCAAAGCTGGGACATCATCGTCGAAACCGATGCCGGCCCCTTGAAGCTCAGCCATGGCGGCGCCGTGCTGTCGCTGCCCAGCGGCACCGAACATGGCGAGGATATCGAATATGCCGGCCTCTACAGCCGCTTCGCCACATTGATCCGCGGTGGCCGCAGCGATGTCGACACCGACCCGCTGCGCCTGGTTGCCGACGCCTTCCTGCGCGGCAAGCGGGAAACCACCGACGCATTTCACGACTGACATTCGAGAGGAGAGAGGAATGTTGAAAGCCCTGCGCCGCACCACGGCCGCGCTGCTGCTGTGCGCCACCGCGCTCGCGCCGGCCGCGCACGCCCAGACCGGCGGCAAGCCGACCACGGCGACGATCCATGCCGACCAGTCCGGCGCCGTCTATGACAAGCGCGTCTTCACCCAGTTCGCCGAGCATCTGGGCAATGGCATCTATGGTGGCCTGTGGGTCGGCAACGACAAGTCCATCCCCAACACCAACGGCTTCCGCAACGACGTCGTGGCCGCACTGCGCAACCTGTCGGTGCCGGTGATCCGCTGGCCCGGCGGCTGCTTCGCCGACGAATATCACTGGCGTGAGGGCATCGGCCCGAAGAAGGACCGCCCGGTCAAGGTCAACACCCATTGGGGCGGCGTGACCGAACCGAACACCGTGGGCACGCACGAATTTTTCGAGCTGCTGCGCCAGGTCGGCGCCGAAGCCTATATCGCCGGCAATGTCGGCAATGGCACGCCGCAGGAAATGGCCGAATGGGTCGAATATATGACCGCGCCCGCCGGCAGCCTTGCCGAACTGCGCGCCAAGAACGGCCATAAGGAACCCTGGGCCGTTCCCTATTTCGGCATCGGCAACGAGCTGTGGGGCTGCGGTGGCAACATGCGCCCCGAATTCGCCGCCGACGAAACCCGTCGTTACGCCACCTTCGTCAAGGCGCCCGCCGGCACCAAGATCATGAAGGTCGCCGCCGGCGCCAATGTCGACGACTATAACTGGACCGAAACCATGATGCGCGTCGCGGGCGACAAGCTCGATGGCGTCTCGCTCCATTATTATGTTCATCCCGCCGGTGGCTGGCCGCCGCGTGCGCCCGCCGTCGACTTCGACGAAAATGGCTGGGCCGACGCGCTCAACGGCGCGATGCACATGGACGAGCTGATCACCAAGCACAGCGCGATCATGGACAAGTACGATCCCAAGAAGCGCGTCTTCCTGGCGGTCGACGAATGGGGCAGCTGGTATGCCCAGGATCCGGGCACGCATCCCGGCTTCCTGCGCCAGCAGAACACGCTGCGCGACGCGCTGATCGCCTCGATCCATCTCGACATCTTCGCCAAGCATGCCGACCGCGTCCGCATGACCGCGATCGCGCAGATGGTGAACGTGCTGCAGGCGATGATCCTGACCGACGGCAAGAAGATGGTGCTGACGCCCACCTATCATGTCTTCGAGATGTACAAGCCCTGGCAGGACGCCACCGTGCTGCCGATCGACATCCAGACGCCCTGGTATGCGAAGGATCAATACACGATGCCGGCGGTCAGCGGCTCGGCGGTCAAGGGCAAGGACGGCAAGGTTCATGTCGGCCTGTCGAACCTCGACCCGAACCAGACCAACACCGTCACCGTGAAGCTCGATGGCCTGAGCGCCAGCGGCGTCACCGGTCGTATCCTGACGGCGTCGGCGATCAATTCGCACAACACGTTCGACGCGCCCGAAACCGTCAAGCCCGTCGCCTTCACCGGCGCACAGGTCAGCGGCGGCACGCTGACCGTCGCGCTACCGCCCAAGTCGGTGGTCGTGCTCGAACTGCAATAAGGCTTTTCGCCAACTGGGTGGGCGGCTCTTCGGGGCTGCCCGCCCATTTTTCGTTTTCGATAATTTGGGGAGAGGCCGGCAGATGCGGCAGACCATCATCACCTTGGCAAGCCTTGCCCTGCTGGCCGGCAGCGCGATCGCGCAGGCACCGACTGCGCCGACCGCCACCACGCTCAACGACCGGCTGACCGGCGACCTCGTCCCCACCCATGATCCGGTCATCATCCGCGAAGGCGGCACCTATCATGTCTTCAGCACCGGCCATGGCGACCGGCTGATCGAGACGCGGACCTCGCCCGACCTTGTCCACTGGACCGCCGGCAAGCCCGTCTTCACCGCCCTGCCCGACTGGGCCAAGCAGGCGATACCCGGCAGCAACGGCATGTGGGCGCCCGACATCTCCTATGTGAACGGCCGCTATCGCCTCTATTATTCGGTTTCGACCTTCGGATCGAACCGTTCGGCGATTGGCCTGGCCACCAGCCCGACGCTGGACCCCAAGGCGAAGAATTTCGGCTGGCGCGACGAGGGGCTGGTCGTCATGTCGACCAGGGAGGATGATTATAATGCCATCGATCCCAATTTCATCATCGACCGCGATGGCCGCCACTGGCTGAGCCTGGGCAGCTTCTGGACCGGGATCAAGCTGTTCGAGCTGGATCCCAGGACCGGCAAGCCCAAGGAGCCCAAGGCCAAGCCCTATTCGATCGCGCGTCGCCCGGCCCCCGCCGGCGGCCCGGCGCCGGTGGAAGCGCCCTTCATCGTCGATCATGGCGGCTATTATTGGCTGATGGTCAGCTATGACTATTGCTGCAAGGGCGTGAACAGCACCTATTACACCGTGATCGGCCGTTCGAAGGCTATCACCGGCCCCTATCTGGGCAAGGATGGCAGCCCGCTGATGGAAGGCGGCGGCAGCATCTTCCTGCGCGCCGACCTCCAGGAGCAGCAGCGTTTCCGTGGCCCGGGCCATGCCGGCTGGCTGCATGACAAGGACGGCAAGGATTATGTCGTCTACCATGCCTATGACAAACAGGCGAACGGCGCCCCCACCTTGCGCATAGCCCCGGTGCGCTGGGGGGCTGACGGCTGGCCTGTTGCCGATTATTGATCCAATTGTCTGACTATCGCCGCGTCCCGCCGCGGCATCAGGAGAGAGAAGAATGAATTTCGCCCTGTCCCGCCGTGGCTTCCTTGCCAGCACCGCCGCCTTGTCGGCCGCGCCGATCGCGGCGCGCGCCGGCGCCGCTGCTCCGGCCGTTACTGCCCCGGTGCCGGTCAATCCGCTGGTCAAGCAGCGCGCCGACGCGCAGGTCTTCCAGCACGACGACGGCTATTATTACATGACCGGATCGGTGCCCGAATATGACCGGCTGGTGCTGCGCCGTTCCAAGACGCTGGCCGGCCTTGCCACGGCCGAGGAAGCCGTGCTGTGGCGCCATGAGGCGAGCGGCCCACGCTCCGGCTTCATCTGGGCGCCCGAACTCCACCAGATCGACGGCAAATGGTATATGTATTTCGCTGCCGGCCCGAGCGGCGGCGGCGACGACGTGTTCCGCATCCGCACCTATGCCGTGGTGTGCGACGGCGCCGATCCGATGACCGGCAAGTGGAGCGTGCTGGGTGAATTCCAGGCCCCCTGGGACAGTTTCAACCTCGATTCCACCAGCTTCGTCCATAAGGGCGTGCGCTATTTCGCCTGGGCCCAGAAGGAACCGGGCATCAACACCAACAGCAATCTCTACATCGCTAAGCTCGAATCGCCGCTCAAGCTGGCCGGCAAGGCGACCCGCCTGACCGTGCCCACGCTCGACTGGGAAGTGCGCGGCTACAAGGTGGCCGAAGCCCCCGCCGTCCTGCATCGCAATGGCCGCCTGTTCATGACCTATTCGGCCAGCGCCACCGACGCGCGCTATTGCCTGGGCATGCTGACCGCGGACGAGAATGCCGACCTGCTCGATCCCAAGAGCTGGACCAAGTCGCCCCAGCCGGTGTTCAAGACCTGCACCGAAACCAGCGTCTATGGCCCCGGCCACAACAGCTTCACCGTGGACGAGAAGGGCCGCGACATCCTCGTCTATCATGGCCGCGACTATGAGGCGATCCAGGGCGACCCGCTGTTCAACCCCGACCGCCACACCCGCGTCCAGCGCCTCTATTTCCAGGCCGACGGCACACCGGACTTCGGCGTGCCCGTGGGCAATGGCGCCATGCCGGAGCGCTTCGTCTCGGCTGCCGATCCCAAGGCGCTGCTGGCCCATCAGGGCACGGAGCTGATCGCAGGCAATCCCGCGCTCGCCCAGACCCAGTTCCGCCAGTCGCCCGGCCGCGCCGGCGCGAAGAGCGTGATGCTCTCCCCCATCCTGCTGCCCGACCATTATCTGGTCGCGGCGAAGGACGGCACGGTCAGCCTGATGAAGGATGATCGCAGTGCCGATTTCGCGCTGCGTAGCCAGTTCGTCCGGTTCGAGGATGCGGCCCAGGGAACGGTGCGCTTCGCGACCATCGCCGTCGCCGGCAAGCATCTTGCCGCGATCGACGGCCGCATCGGCCTCGCGCGCAGCAAGGACCCGCGCACGCAATGGTACGCCGACTGAGCGCGACTCGCCGAGTCTGACAAATAGGGCCATGGGCTCGCGCCGCCAAAAGCCGCGCAAGCCCATGGCCTTTCGGCTTTTTATAGCCTGAAACACCCGAAAAACCGGGCCAAAATCCCTGCGGCAAATTTGCAACATGGGTGCCACGTAGCGCAACCCCGACCCAATATTTCACTTGCGCTTCTCAGCATGTGGAAATAATTAGTCCGAGTAATTCGTGGGCATGGCAACGGGCCAGCCCCTTGGGGAGGACTTGAAAATGGCTATCCGGCCGATCGCACTCTGTTCTGCGTCGCTTGTCGCGCTGACCCTGTCGGGCGCCGCCTTCGCGCAGACCGACGCCGCTCCGCAGACCATCGCACAGGACGCACCGACCGAAGATATCGTCGTCACCGGCGTGCGCGCGTCGATCGTCGGCGCCCTGAACGTCCGCAAGGAATCGACCCAGATCGTCGATTCGATCGTGTCCGAAGACGTCGGCAAATTGCCTGACAATAATGTCGTCGAAGCGCTTCAGCGCGTAACCGGTATCCAGGTCACCGACCGCGCCGGCGGCGAAGCGGCGACCATCACCATTCGCGGCCTGACCGACCCGTTGACCACCCTCAACGGCCGCAACATCTTCACTGCAGCCGGCACGTCCTTCGCCCTGCAAGACATCTCGGCCAACCTCGTGAAGCAGGTCGATGTCTACAAGACGCGTTCGGCCGATCAGCTTGAAACCGGCCTTGCCGGCCAGATCGACGTCCAGACCCGTCGCCCGCTCGACTTCGATGGCTTCACCATTTCCGGCCTGGCGCGCGGCGTCTATTCGGAGCTGGCAGACAAGTTCAATCCGAACGTCGCGCTGCTGGTCAGCGATCGCTGGGAAACCGGCATCGGCGACATCGGCTTCCTGATCAACGGCAGCTACACCCGTACCCATTATCGCAACCAGAATCTCCAGGCCGGCGCCATGGTGCCCTTCGCCACCGAGAATCCGCCCGAAGGTTCGGGCCTGACCCCGCTGCAGCGTATCTTCCCTGGCGCGACCAACGAGAACTGGACGCCGGGCCTCGACGCCGGCCTGCCGACCGCACCAGGTTCGACACTCAACATCAACGGCGTCGAAACGCCCTATTATCTGTCGCGTGACGCCGTCATCGCGTCCGACCTCTACGGCAAGCGCGAGCGTCCGTCGGTCAACGCTGCGCTCCAGTGGGCGCCCAATGACAGTTCGGTCTACACCGCCGAGGTGTTCTACACCGGCTTCCGTGGGGAAACCTTCAACAGCCTGCATTTCAGCTTCGCCGACTGGTGGGGCAACCTGCCCGCCGACGTGGCCAACAGCTTCGAACTCTATGATGGCACCAACATCATCAAGTCGCGCCAGATGGGCGCAGTCGCTGGCTTCAACAGCGGCGACATGGCGACCAACAAGACAGACAGCTATGTGTATGCGCTGAACGCCAAGTGGGACGTGGGCGAGCGCGGCAAGATCGTCGCAGACATCGCCTATCAGGACAGCAAGAACGAAACCTCCTTCTTCGCTATCCGTACCGATCGCGGCCCGCTCGACATCGACGTCGATTTCAACGCGGGTGGCGGCCTGCCGGCCTACAGCTTCGCCAATCAGGGCGTGCTGACCGATGCAAGCCAGTGGACCGTCGGCAACCTGTTCGACAGCGGCACCAAGAACACCGGCAGCGCCCTGACCATGATGCTGGACGGCGAATATAAATGGGACGAAGGCTTCCTGCGTCGCATCAAGGCCGGCTTCCGCTTCGATGATCGCAACGCCGATTCCTACGTCCGTGATCAGGGCGCCGGCGGCCTGCCGGGCATGACGCTGGCGGCCTTCAGCCAGGGCACCCCCTTCACCAACAGCGGCTTCTTCGACGGACGCGCCGACATCCCGACCAGTTGGGTGCTGGCTGACCCGCGCAGCATGGACAAGGATGCTGTCCGCAGCCTCTATCGCTCCGTAGCCCCCGGTCTGTTGCTGTCGGACGAAATGACTTTCGGCCATGTGTTCGGCATCAACGAAACCAATCTGGCCGCCTATGTCATGGCCGATGGCGAAGTCGAAATCTTCGGTCGCCCGCTGCAGCTTCAGGCTGGCGTGCGCTTCGTTGCGATCGACACGCTGTATGACTATTTCGACCGCGGCAATAATTTCGCGCGTACCACCGTATCGACCGGTTCGGAAAAGTTCCTGCCGTCCTTCACCGCGCGCTATAATCTGACCGACAATCTGCGTATCCGCTTCAACTATGGCGAAACGCTGCGCCGTCCGGCCTTTGGCGACCTCAACCCCAATCTGGCGCTGACGGGCGATCTCTCCCGCATCGGCTTTGGCTCGGGTTCATCGGGCAATGCCAATCTGCGTGCGACCCATTCGAAGAATATGGACCTTGCGATCGAATGGTATTTCGAACGCAACAGCGCCATCTATGCGACCGCTTTCCGTCGCAAGATCGACGGCCTGGTCGTGCCGCTGACCGTGCGTGAGTTCATCCCGAACAACTATCTGCCGCGCAACGAAACCTATACCGAATATTTCAACATCACCCGGCCAGAAAACGCCTCGAACGGCACGCTCAAGGGTGTGGAACTGGGCCTGACCTACTTCCCGTCCTATCTGCCGTCGATCCTCGACGGCCTGGGCTTCACCGGCAGCGCAACGATCCTGGATTCCGAACAGACGATCCCGGTCGTCAACAATGAAGGTGAGATCACCGGCACCACCAAGTCGGCCTTCTTCGGCGTGTCGAAGCTGTCCTATAACGCGACGCTGGCCTATGACAGCGGCCCGGTCGGTGCCCGCCTGTCCTACATCTGGCGCAAGGGCTTCCTGAACAACAATGAAGGCCGCTCCTTCGCCAACCCGATCGGCATGTGGCGCGCGCCTGAAAAGAGCCTGGACTTCCAGCTGACCTGGAACGTCAATGACGATATCGGCGTCACTTTCGACGCGGTGAACATCACCAAGGCGAAGCAGCAGAACTATTACAAGTTCGGCGATGTCGGCAATCCGACGGAGTTCAACTCCAGCACGCTGCTGATTGATCGGACCTTCGCTCTGGGTGTCCGCTTCAAGTTTGACTGAGTGCCCGATGGGGCGCGGCGTCTCCTCGCTGCGCCCCATTTTCATGGCGGTCGTTCCGGGAACCCTCTCCAACTCCCCGGAACGGCCGCCATATTTGTTTCAGGATATAGGGAGACGGACGATGCGCGCGATGAGGATGCTTCTGCTGGCAGGGGCTGCCATGATCGACATGGGCGCCGCCTCGCCCCCTCCCCGCTCCGCCGGCCTCGATACCCATGCCATCGCGGTGCAGCGCTTCGGCAATGACGCGCCCTGGTATCAGGATCGCATCCCCTTCTTCGAATCCGCCGACCCGAAGATCGACGCCGTCTATTATTATCGCTGGCAGCTCTATCGCGGGCATCAGCGCGATCTGGGCGAAGAAGGGTACATCACCACCGAATTTTTCGACGATGTCGACTGGCAGCGCCATCCTTATGCCAGCCTCAACGACGCGACAGGCTTTCACCTAGCCGAAGGACGCTGGCTGAACGATCGGCGCTTTGCCGACGATTATATCCGATTCATGTATCGCGGCGGCAATGACCGCCACTTCACCGACTATATGGCGGACTCGGTCTGGGGCCGTTACCTGATCGATGGCGACAAGGCGGGCGTGCTCGAACATCTGCCGGTGATGCGCCACATCTATCGCCTGTGGGACGAGAAGTTCGACTTCGACAAGGGCCTCTATTTCGTCGAACCGCTGCTCGACGCGACCGAATATACCGTATCCTCGATCGACGCCTCGGGCGGCAAGGACGGCTTCCGGGGCGGCGACGCCTTCCGCCCCTCGGTCAACAGCTACATGTATGCCAATGCCCGCGCGCTGGCGAAGATGGCGACCATGGCCGGCGACACCGCCATGGCGCAGGAATATGAAGCCCGCGCGCAGGCACTGAAGGATCATGTCCTTGCCGACCTGTGGAGCGAGAAGCTCGGCCATTTCATCGACCGGCACCAGAGCCGCAAGAATCCGCACGTCAAATATTGGGATCCGATCCGCAACCGCGAACTGGTCGGCTACCTCCCCTGGATGTTCGACCTGGTCCCGGACGAAGCCAAATATGCCGGCGCCTGGGCGCATCTGCTCGACCCCGCCTCGCTCGCCGGCAAAGCGGGCATGCGCACGGTCGAAGCGAATTACGAATATTATATGCGGCAATATCGCTATCTGGGCGACGCGCCCGAATGCCAGTGGAACGGCCCGATCTGGCCCTATCAGACGACACAGGTGCTGATCGCCATGGCCAATCTGCTCGATCATCACAGCCGCCGCGGCCCGGTCACCCGCAGCGACTATATGCGCCTGCTGCGCCAATATACCGCGCTCCACTATCAGGGCGACCGGCTCGATCTGGAGGAGGATTATCATCCCGAAACCGGCAAGCCGATCGTCGGCCTGGACCGCAGCCATCATTATTTCCATTCGGGCTATAATGACCTGATCCTGGGCGGTCTGGTCGGCATCCGCCCACGCGCCGACGACGTGCTGGAGGTGAACCCGCTGATCCCCGATGCCGGCGATCCGCAGGCGCTGGCCTGGTTCCGGGCGCAGGACGTACCCTATCATGGCCATCGCATCGCCGTGACCTGGGACGCGGACGGCAGCCATTATGGCCGTGGCAAGGGCCTGTCGGTCGAGGTCGACGGCAAGGAAGTCGCCCGGCGCGAAACGCTGGGCCGGATCGAGCTGCCGGTGGCGCGCGTCGCCAATGCGCCCGTCGCCCGGCCGATCAACCGCGCCGTGCAACTGGTGCGCAGCCAGTTCCCCATCGGCAGCGCATCCAGCAACACCGCCCCCGAAAATGTCCATGACGCGATCGACGGCCGCACCTGGTTCTTCCCCGAGCTGCCCAATGGCTGGTCCTCCGCGCCCGGAGAGGCCAACCAATGGTATGCCGTTGACCTGGGCAAACCAGTGTTCATCGGCCGCGCCGAACTCGCCTTCTTCGCCGACGGCAAGCAGTTTGCCGTGCCGCAATCCTATCGCCTGCAGGCCATGGTCGATGGCCAGTGGCGCGATGTCGCGACGCCCAAGGGTGCGCCGCTCGCCAATGGCGTGACCGACCTGCGCTTTGCCGGCCGCGCCGCGCGCCAGTGGCGGGTGCTGATGCGCCAGCCCCAGGGCAAGGCGATCCGGCTGGCGGAGATCAAGCTGTTCGACCGCTGAATTGGCTATGGCCCAGGATCGTGACGCAGCCTAAACGGACCGTCGCCCTGTTCAGCAAGCTGTGTTAGGGCGGATCGATCGGCGGCCCGGCACTGCAGGCCGCCAGCAATAAAGGGCATGATGGTGACAGCGGCTGGCGAGCTTCGGTTTCGCTTTCGATTGCTCGGCGATTTCCGCCTGATCGACGAGGCGGACGGACGCGACCATAGCCCGCGCAGCCGCAAGGCCTGTGCCCTGCTCGCCCATCTTGCGCTGGAGCCCGACCGCCGCGCCAGCCGCGACCGGCTGGTCGGCCTGTTGTGGAGCGACCGGGGCGAGGTGCAGGCGCGCGCCAGCCTGCGCCAGGCACTGACCGACCTGCGCGCGCATCCGGCCGCCCCGCTCATCCATATCGAACGGCGCGACCTGCATCTGGCGGAGGGTGGCTTTTCCAGCGACCTGGGCGAGATACTGGCCTGCGCCGCCGCCAACGACCTGGCCGGACTGGCCCGTATCCTGGATGGCGCGGGCAGCGCGATACTGGACGGGCTGGAGGGGCTGGACCGCAGCTTCGACGACTGGCTGATGATCGAACGGCAACGCTGGCGCGAGCGCATCGTTCAGGATGTGCTGCACGCCGTCGAGCGCAATGGCCAGGACGATCTGCTCGACCTGCGCCGGGCGATCCTGACTCAGTTGCAGCGGCTCGACACCGGCGATGAACGGATCGCCCGGCTCGGCATGGCGCTCGACCAGAAGGCCGGTGACCATGTCGCGCTCCACCGCCGCTACCGCCAGTTGGAGACCGGGCTGCAACGCGATCTGGATGCCCGCGTGTCGCCCGACACCGAAAGGCTGCTGCGCGAACTGACGACGGTCGGATCGGTGATCGCCCCCGCCCCGCGCGCGGCCGCCGTGCCCGCCATCGCCACAATCCCGCAGGCCAATGTCGAGCCGCCGATCCTGGTGATCGCGCCGTTCAGCCTGATCGGCGATGGCGGCCCGGACGGCGCCCTGCTCACCAGTATCTGCCATGACGATCTGCAGACCGCCCTGGGCGGCATGCGCGACCTGCGCATCCTGTCGGTCGACGCGCCATCGGCCGAGCGGATGAAGGCGGCCGCCCCCGCCTCGATCGCCAGCTATGCGCTGGACGGGTCGGTCCGCGCCGACGGCGATGGCTGGCGCATCAACCTGCGCATGACGCGGATCGACAGCGGCTTCCTGGTCTGGACGCGCCAGTTGACCGTGCGCCAGGGCGAATTGCTCGCCGCGATCGACGATCTGGTCGCCCGGATCGCCGGCGCCATCCTGCCGGTGGTCGAACGCGATGTCGGCAAGCTGATGGAAGGACGCGTGCCCAGCGGGTCGGACGCCTATCCGCTCTATTTCACCGCCCGCGCCAAGATATTGGCCGCCGCCAGCCTGGCCGAGGTGCAGGAAGGTGCCGACCTGCTGGAGCGCGCGATCCTGCTGGAGCCGCGCCTGACCAACGCCTATCTGCAACTGGCGCGCCTCTACAACACCGATTTCATGCAGTTGATGGCGGGCCATGATGCTGCGCCGCTGCGCGCCCGCGCCTTCGACCTCTGCACCCGTGCGGTCGCGCTGGAACCCACCCATGGCGGCGTGCAGTCGCGCCTGGCCTGGTGCTATTTGCGGCGCGGCGACATGAAGCAGGCGATGCAGGGCTTCATGACCGCGCTCGACCTGACCCCCTTTCACGCCGATGGCATCAACGAGATCGGCTTCGGCCTCGTCCATCTGGGCGAGATGAAGGAAGCGCAGCGCCTGATCGCCCGCGCGTTCGAGCTGAATCCCTTCCCGTCGGACGAATATTTCTCTGATCTCGCAGTGCTCTATGCCCTGTCGGGCGAGCATGAGGCGGCGGAAACCCAGTTCGAGATCGGCCGCAATCGATCGATCCATTATCTGGCGGTGCGGGGCGCCAATCTGGGCATGCTGGGCGGCGCAAAGCGGGCCGCGCCGGTGATCGACGAGCTGCGCCAGCGTTTCGCCAGCCTGTGGCGGGGCGATGCCCCTGCCCGCGACGCCGATCTGGTCGACACCATGATCCAGTTCCTGCCGCTGCAGGGGCCGGCCGAACGCAGCCTGTTCCTGACCGGGCTGGAACAGGCCGGATTGCGCATCACGCCGCGCTGATCTCCGCGCGCAGGCTGCGCAGGAAGAAGCTTTGCGGCGGCGGCGCGACACGCGGCGCGGCCACCGGCCCCGCTATCGTCCGCAGCAACAGCTCCGCATCCTTGCGCTTGAGGCTAAGCCCCTGATCGATCGGTGGCAGGTCGCGCCCGGTCGCCTGCCGGAAGGCGTCGCCAATCAGCGCCCAGCTGCGATCGCGGAAATTCATCCGCCGCGCCAGCCGCAGCAGCAGCGCACGGTCGCCGGCCGCCATCTCCACCTGCGCGATCGCATGTTCGGCATCGACCAGCGCCAGCGTCATCGCGCGATGGCCCAATTCTGCCGGCGCATGGCTGACCATCACCGCGTCGTCCCGCTCGATCTGCCCCGTCCCGTAAGCCTGCGCGATCGCGCCGATGCCAACCATGCCGAACGGCGCCAGTTCCGCCGCGCGCAATGCGCCCAGGCTGGCCGCGCCATAGACGGCGATCCCATCGGCCATCACCTGGATGATTTCCTTGTGCCAGACCGATGGCGTGGTTTCGAACAGTCCGTCGATCAGGCCAATCGCGGCCGGTCGTTCGATCGCGGCGCGCAGCATGTCGCCGCGCCGCGCCGGCCCGCGCAACGCGACGCCATCGGGCAAGGCCATCGCGGAACCGCCCAGGCTCGGCCCGGCAAAGACGATCGCATGCCTGCTCATGCCGGCTCCATCGCCACCTGCATCGCGCCCGTGCGCGATGCCCGGTCATGATCGCCAAAGGCCGGCACGAGCAGCTTCACCACATCGATGCCGAGGTCGGGCCGGGTCAGGTCATGACAGGCGACCGGCCCTGCCCCCACCATCGCACAGCGATCGAGCAGCCAGGCCAGATCATCCTCCGCCCCGTCATGCGCCAAGGAGGGCACCGCCGACCAGGGCCGGGTGGCCGGCGCGAAATCGAGCATCGCCAGCAGGAAGCCCTGCCGCTGTTGCCCGGCATCGCGATAGCGCGCCGGATCGATATCGTCGCGCGCGCCGGCGATCAGCGCGGCACGGGTCTGCGCCGCCTCGCAAATGGCGCGGGCGAGTGCGACGCCGGCATCGGGATGGCATCCCGCACCCATTGCCGGCGGCAATTGCACGCTGCGGGCGGCGCCGCGTTCCGTGATCGCGCAGCCGATCACCGCCGCGCCGATCGGACCGGTCATGTCCCACAAGGATAGCGACAGGCCCGCGCGCCGCACCCGCGCGATCAGGCTGCGGCCCAGCCGATCGGTCACGCTATCCGGGTCGATCGCGCTTGCCCGGCGCGCGCGCAACCCCTGTTCCAGCCAGCGGGCATGATCCTCACGCTCGATCAGTTCGCACAGCGCCGAACAGCGCGCCTCGGCCGGCGTGTTGCCGGATGCCAGCCCATTGCTGTTGGGCCACAGATCGGGTTCGGCCGGCACGGTGAAATCCATCGTCATCAGCCCATGGGGTATCCGCATGGGTCGGCCGCTCAGAAGGTCGATCGCCTCGACCCAGCCGCGCGGTCGGGCCGGATCGAAGGATGCGCCCTGCTTGTCGGCCCGCGCCATCTGGCTCCAGAGCCGGGCTTCGTCGGCCTCCGCGATACCATGGCTGCTGGCGGAACAGGTTTCGGCATGATGCAGTTCGATCGCTTCCATCAGCGCGGAGACGCGCGCGGCATCAGGCGTGGCGCCCTTGCCCTGCGACACGGACAGCGAAAGTGACAGGGGACGCACCGCCTGGAATACGGGGATGCCGATGCGATCCAGACCGGTCACGTCGGCCAGCCGCGTGACACCCAGCGCACGGGCCACAGGCGCGATCCGTGCGAGGGTGTCGGCAGGACGGCGGGAGCGATGCGCCCCGCACCGGAACATCTTCATGGGCGCGATCGGCCTCAGGCGAAGTCGGCCTTGCCCGACCCGATCTCGGCAAAATAGGCGCGAGTGGCGCGCTGCTGTCCCGGCAGGGCGACCGCATCCAGAACCGGCCCATCGGTGAACAGGCCGGCCACGCCGGCGATCGCCGCCTTGGCATCATCGCTGTCATCGTCGGCGGCCAGATAATGGACCTGCTCGACAAAGGCATAGCCAACGACCTTGGCCGGGTCGGCCGGGTCGGTCAGCTTGATGACATAATTGGCGTCGGTGTCGTAGGATTCAGCCATATATACCCCCATAGTTCGTGACGGATCAAAAGTAGGTTGCGGGACCGTAATGACAAGCAGGGCGAGGACAATAAGGGAAACCCCTATCAACGCCGCACGGAGCATATCAGACATAAGCGAAGGGCTCGACTGAGCGCTTCACATACATGGCCTTGCCGTTCGGGCTGACCGACACGCCCCAATAGCATGCCTCACCCATCCCCGGTTCGATCGAGATGCGCACATCCTTGCTCGGCAATTCCACCTGCACCGGATCATTGCCGGCCGGCAGGCTGAGCTCCAGCGTGTGGGCGACGCCGATCTTGGCGCGGGTCTTCACATGGTCGAGCCAATGCACCAGCCGATCGCCGATCGAGATACGGACGCTGTCATCCTTGAATCCCTGTTCGAGTGCGATGGTGATTTTGCGAAATTCCGACATTGTTGGTCCCCTTTCGGAATGATGGGGCGCACCGCCATGACAGGCGATACGCCTGCATGGATCAGATACTGAGGCCGTTCGCCTTGAGGGCCAGCATGCGCTGCATGTCCTGGCCGAGGTTGAAGCCACCGATGACATCACCTGCGCGCACCGCGTCGAAGCCCAGCCCCGCCTGGCGCAGCGCCGGGGCAACCCCACAGTCCAGTGCGCGGGCGAGCTTGCCCGCCTCGCGCAGGAAGCGGGTATGGCCGACGGCATTGACGGCGGCATCGGCGCTACCCTCGGTCGCGATCGCCAGCAGGTGGCGCGCTTCCTTGAGATCGGCGTCATAGACCTCGATGCGGCGGGCGGCCGCAGCAGGGGTCTCACCGGGCCGTGCCCGCTCATCCACCTGCAGCAGCTTATATTCGTCGGCCAGCGGGCCGGCGAGCGCGATCGCCGCCTGGCGCGCGAGCGGATGCTGGCGCATCCGCGTGGCCGCCCGCAGCGCATCGACCGCCGACCCAACCCCGCGCGTACCGTTGACGGCCAGCACCTGGCCGACTTCCGGGGTGAAGATATCCTGCGCCAGCCGCTCTTCCTCGCGGCTTTCGGGCGGCTCCACCTTCACCTCCAGCGGGTTGGAGATGACGGCCCGGCCGTCGACGACCAGCATCGCCTGGATGGTGTAGCGGCCCGGTTCGGCCATGTCCCAGCCATTGCGGCCGGCGCCGACCAGCACGCTGTCATAGAGCGCCTCACCCTGACCCAGAATGATTTCCAGGCTCTCGCCGCAATGGCGCGAATAGGGCGACCATTGGCGCGCGGGCCGACCATCCTTGCTGATGATCAGGGTCAGGCCCGCCCGTTCCGACAGGCGCGCCGCCGATGCCAGCTTGGGCCGGCCGCTACGGTTGACCAGTGCCATCTCGACCACCGGCGGCAACAGATAGGGCAGGCGATTGTCGCGGGCATTGACCGACAGGGTCAGGCCGAACTCCTCATTGGGGTCCAACGCCACCTGCGAGAAGCCATGCTGGTCGAACCAGTCGGCATTGCCCATCTGCACGAAGCGTTCGGGGCCATGGCGCATGAACAGCAGTTCGGGATCGGAAAAGCGGAAGTCGAAATCGGCAAAGAAGGCCGCCTGGCCGCCCGCCACCGCATAGGGATAGTTCATGAAGCTGCGCGCTTCGGGATCGTCGGCCAGCGGAATCCAGGGCGTGCCCAGTGACTTCTGCCAGCTATGCGCCAGGTTGAAGGCGTGGCCGACCTCATGTGCGGCGGTCCAGAAGCGCATCCGCCGCACCCAGGCGTCGGGATCGGCATCGCCTGCCGGCGGATTGGCGATGAAGGCGTCGGTAAAGATCGCCGTCCCCTGGCGATGGTTCGACCCGATATCGTCGAACATGATGCCACCCAGGCTGCTGCCCTGCACATGGAGCGAGGCGAACAGCACCCACAGCGACCATTGCGGCTTGTCGGCAAAGCGCGACCAGTAGATCTGCATCGCGTCATGCATTTCCTGGTCGGTCCAGCGCTGGTCGGCGCCGGCCGCACCGAGCGGGATGGCACCATTGCCGGGCGCATCACTGACGTTGAATCCCGCCCGCCGATAGACGGTGTCGAGGCTCAGCGTCTCGCTGGCCATGGTCGCGGGATGATTGGGATGATCGTGCGTACCGATCTCCGTCACGCGGGTCGCGCCGGCCACCGTGTCATATTCGAACTCGGCCGGGCGGAAGTTTGCAGAGCTGAACTGATAGGTGCGCACGAAGCTCGCTGCGCCGCCGCCGCTGAAGGTCGCCTCCACCTTGCGCTGGGCGGCCAGCAGGCTCTTCGTCACCTTGAGGCTGATCTGGGTATGGGGGATGGCGCCGACCTGGCCATCCTTGAACCAGATCTGGCCGCTATAATGATTGGCCCCGGTCCGGGTCAGCGCCGCAACCCAGCAGACGACTGGCCCCAGCGGGCCGGCGCGCGTGCCGCTGACCGTCATCTGCGGATAGCGGCCATCGACGTCCAGCCGCAATTCCTCGCGCGTGTAGAGCGTCAGCGCATTGATATCGTCATCGAAGCGATCGACCGCACCGGGCAGCGCGCGCGGCATCGGAAAGCGCGGCGAGCGCACGAAATTGTAGCGGCCGCTGGCCTGCACCAGCAGCGGCAGGTGCCGCACCGGCCGCAGCTTGGGGTCGATGTCGAAACCGGCCATGTCGGTATCGAGCGCGCTGTCGCCGTCAAAATCGGCGGGATCGAAATCGGCAGTCATCATTCCCTCCTGTCGGCGCGCGTCGGATGCCCGCGCTCGCAGCATGGGGAATGGCATGGCCAGTGTGAGGCCAGGCGTCGGTCGAACGTGAAAAAAGCGTCAATCCGACCGGAAAATCGCTTTCCGTAGCGTCAATATCAGGAAAATCGCACCACATCCCGCCGCAATCCCGGCATGCAGCAGCCAGAAGGCGGTGGCCGGCATGCCGGCGTAGAAGCCCCCCACCCAGCCGACCAGCACATTGCCCAGGAAGAAGACGAGATAATAAAGGCCGATCGCCAGCCCGGCCTGGCGCGGCGGCGCGGCGCGGGTGAACAGCGCCAGGCTGACCGGCAATATATGGGCAAAACCGATGCCATTCAGCAGATGGAAGGCGATCGCCCAGCCCAGCCCCGTCC